>NZ_JAOPWY010000175.1 GCF_025965415.1 Nocardioides sp. | reverse complement strand
CCGCCGTGCCGCACGGCGGGTGCGGAGCGCCCTGCGGTGAGCCCGCGAGCCAGCGCCGCTCCCCGCATCTCGATCGTCACGCCGGTCTACGACCCGCCCGTCGACGTGCTCAAGGAGTGCATCGAGTCGGTCCTCGCCCAGGACTTCCAGGACTGGGAGCTCATCATGGTCGACGACTTCTCCTCCCACGAGGCCGTGCCCACGGTCATCGCCCAGTACGCGCAGCAGGACCCGCGGATCACGCTCATCGAGCGGGACGTCAACGGTCACATCGTGGCGGCCTCCAACGACGGGGTGGACGCGGCCCGCGGCGAGTTCATCGCCCTGCTTGACCACGACGACCTGCTCACCCCCGGCGCGCTCACGACCGTCATCAACACCATCGACCGCTACGACGACGTCGACTACCTCTACACCGACGAGGACAAGGTCGGTGAGGACGGGACGACGTACGGCGCCTTCCGCAAGCCCGACTGGTCGCCGGAGCGCCTGCGCGGGCAGATGTACACCTCGCACCTGTCGGTGCTCCGCACCAGCCTGGTCCGCGAGGTCGGCGCCTTCCGGGACGGCTTCGAGGGCTCGCAGGACCACGACCTGGTGCTGCGCGTCACCGAGCGCGCGCGACGGGTGGTGCACGTCCCCGAGGTGCTCTACCACTGGCGTGCCGTGGAGGGGTCGACGGCGGTCGACATCGAGGCCAAGCCGTACGCCGAGACGGCCGGGATCCGCGCGGTCCAGGAGCACCTGGACCGGGTGGGCATCGCCGCCACGGCCGGGCCGGGGGCCGAGCCCGGTCGCTACGTCGTCGAGCGTCGCCTCGACCCGGGGCTCCGTGTCTCGGTGGTCATCCCCACCGCGGGTCAGTCCTCGCTGGTGCGTGGGCAGCGCACGGTGCTGGTCGTCGAGGCCGTCCGCTCGCTCCTCGCCCGCACGGACCACGACGACGTCGAGGTGGTCGTCGTCCACGACACGCCGACCCCGGCGGCCGTCCTCGACGAGCTCCGGTCGGTCGCGGGCGACCGCCTGCTGCTCGTGCCGTTCGACCGCCCGTTCAACTTCAGTGAGAAGGTCAACGTCGGGGTGTGCCACTCCTCCGGCGACCGGGTGGTCTTCCTCAACGACGACATCGAGGCGATCTCCCAGGGGTGGCTCGAGCAGCTGGTCGCGCCGCTCGACGAGGTCGACGTCGGCCTGACCGGCGCCAAGCTCTACTTCAGCGACCAGACCGTGCAGCACGCGGGGCACGCCTACTACAACGCGGGCTACCACCATCCCTTCAAGTTCTGGACCCGCGACGAGGTCGGGCCGTTCGGGGAGCTTGTCGTCAACCGGGAGGTCACCGGGGTGACGGCCGCCTGTGCGGCCATGCGGCGCGACACCTTCTTCGACATCGGCGGCTTCACCGAGACGCTCCCAGGCAACTTCAACGACGTCGACCTCTGCTACAAGGTGCAGGCCGCCGGCCTCCGCACGGTGTTCGTCGCCAACAGCGAGCTCTACCACTACGAGTCGCGCACCCGCGAGGCGCGCGTGCAGGAGTGGGAACGCCTGGCGGTCGTGTCCCGGTGGGGGGTCCCGGACGACGACCGGTTCACGCCGCGTGCCGTGGCCATGCCCAACCTGCGTCGCGTCCAGGAGCTGCCGGACGACCTGTTCGAGCCGCTCGCCGACGCCCCGCACGTGTGAGCCGACCGGACGGTCAGCCCGTGCGTCGGCCGAGGTAGGGCTCCAGCGCCGCGGTGAGGGGGGCGGCCACCGAGTCCCACGCCCAGCGGCGGTGGGCCAGCTCGGCCGCCGGTCCGACCTGGGCGGCGTAGGCGGCGGGGTCGCGCGCGAGCTCCACGGCCTCGCGCAGCGCGCCGTCCCACTCGTGGGCCTTGGCCAGCCGTCCGGTGACCCCGTCCTTGATCGCGTCGTCGAGCGAGGGCGTGTGCGAGGCGACCGTCCACGTGCCGACCGCGGCCGCCTCGAAGAACTTGAGGTCGGACTTGCAGATGTTGAAGGCCGTGTGGGACAGCGGCGCGATGTTGACCTCGACCTCGGCGATGGATCGCTGCAGCTCGACGTAGTGCATGAACTTCTGGAACTCCACCCGCTCCCGGTGCGGCTCCAGCGCGCCGAGGTCGTCGAGGTAGCCGACGATGCGCACGGATACGTCGTCGTCCTCGTCCAGCAGGCGGGCGAGCGCCGGGCCGGCGATCGCGAAGTCGCGCACGTGCGACGGCGTGCCGCTGAAGTAGCCGACGGTGACCGGCCCGCTGCGCCGGTAGCCGTGGGCGGTCTTGGCGTCGAGCAGCTCGCGCGAGTAGGCCTGCTGGGCCCGGTTCAACACGTTGGGCACGATGCCCGGCTCGTCGTCGACGTACCTCGACAGCTGGCGCGCCAGCAGCGGGTTGGTGGTCGTCGCACCGCGGCAGGCGCCCAGGGAGGCGTTGAGGCGACCCATGTAGGCGAACCAGACGTCCCACTCGGCGTTGACGTCCGGGTCCTTGCCAAGCGAGCTCATCACCAGCTCGGCGAAGCCCACGTCGAACACGAGGTCGTCGCAGTCGAAGACCAGAGGAACGCCGTGCGCGTCGGCCTTCTGCACCAGCTCGCGCAGTGCCGCGTTGAAGGGGTAGCGGGCCACCACGATGGCGTCCAGCTCGGGCACGATCCGGGTCAGGGCGCGCAGCTCGTCGTCGCAGAACCAGCCGGCCCGCAGGCGGGCGCCCGGGGCGTGGTTGAGGGCGTCGACGGTGTTGGCCACGCGGTAGCGGAAGGTGCTCGTGTCGGGCGTGCGGTAGACGAACGCGACGCGGTGCTCGCCGTCGAGCATCGTCCCCACACGTTCGGCCATCGTGCTGTCCCAGAGGTCGCGGACCTCGCCGGGAGCCTCGGGCAGGTCAGTGAACATCCGGGACGATGCCTTCGTCGGCGCCGAGGGTGTCGCGGAAGCGGTCCATCACCCAGTCGACGACGGGCACCAGCGTGCTCTCCCAGTCGCGGACGATGTGGTCCGCGGCGACGTTGGCGGCCCGGCGCTCGGGGTCGCGCGCGAGCTCGACCATCTCGCGCAGTCCCTCGAGCAGGCCGTCGACGGTCGACGGGGCCACGACGATGTTGTCCGAGATGTCGGACAGGTCGGTCTTGATGCCGTGGGAGTTGGTGAGGACCGCGGCGCCGACCGAGGCGAGGTCGTAGGGCGGGTAGGAGGGGTGCGGGGTGTCCATCAGCACCAGCGCGGCGTCCATCGACGCCACCAGGTCCTGGTAGTCGGTCCAGCCGAGCCCCTCGATGATGTTGACGTGCACGTCGCGCGGCAGCGTGAGGTCGGGCGTGCCCCGCCCCACGAAGTGGAACTCCCATTCGTCGGGGTCGAGGATCCGCGACTCCACGGCCCTGGCGATCACCTGGCTCCCGCGCCAGAACAGGTTCCGGGCGTTGAGCGGGCGGGAGTAGAAGAACAGGTTGCGCTTCGCAGCCCGAGACCCGGCAGGTACGACGGACGCGTCGCGTGTCGGGAACGCCGGCTCGAGCGCGATGGCGCTCTCGCGCAGGTGGGGGAGCCCGCCCGGGCCCGACAGGTGCTCGAGCAGCCGGGAGGTGTTGACGACGACGGCGAGATCGGGCTCCGCCAGCGTCTCCGAGCACAGCAGCCGCTCGTCGCCGTAGGCGTAGAACATGCGCTCGTCCTCCTGGAGGAGGTAGAGCACCTGCTCGCGGGGGATGTCGCTGTCGAGCACCGCACGGGTGGTCCACCACGAGGTGGTCATGATGATGTCCCGGTCGGTGAACTGCAGGCGCTGGCTGCCGTCGGTGGAGACCTGCTCCAGCTCCAGGACGCCGTCCAGGTGCACCCCGGTGGCCTCCTTCAGCAGCGAGATGACCTGGCCGTCGGGCATGTCGGTGCGGGTGACCAGTCGCAGCGTGCCGTCACCGAACCGGTTCGCCAGCTGGACGCCCAGGATGATGGCGGTGCCGACCCCTCCGAAGAGGCTGTGCGGCGCGACGCTGTCGGTCACGATGCTGATGCGTCGCTCGCCGGCGGGCAGCTTGGTGACGGGCATCGGCTGGATCGCCTGCCAACGCTCGGCGTACAGGGCGTCGACGTAGGGCTCGCGGAGCGCACCGCGCGGCGCGATGCGGCCCTCGGCGCGGCCGTGGCGCAGGTAGTGGACGAGCGGGTTCCAGCTGGTCCGGGCGACGTCCGGGTTCTGGCGGAGGTAGCCGGAGGTGGAGAACTTCTCGCTCGGGTCGAGGCCGTCGCGCCGGCCGAACCGCAGGTAGTGGCGCACGACGTCCCGGTCGGCAGGGAGGTCGGGCTTGAAGTGGCGGTAGTAGTCCTCGTCGAAGAAGCCGGACTCCCGCACGATGCGGGCGTCGTCCTCGACCGGGTTGAGCGCCCGGCCCTGGTCCTTGCCGGTGCGCAGGTAGTGGACGAGGGGGTTGGTGCCGGCTTCGACCACGTCCGGGTTGCGGCGCAGGTAGGCGTTGGTGGAGAAGGCCTTCGAGGGGTCGCGACCGTCGCGGGCGCCCTGCCGCAGGTAGTGGAGCACGGGGTCGACGCCGGACTTGCGGACCTCCGGGTTCTTCCTGAGATAGAAGTCGGTGTCGAAGAGCTCGGACTCCCGGAGCAGCTCTGCGTCGGTCCTGGTCTGGTCGCTCACGTACGGCCCTCCCGTGGCTCTTCGTGCGGCGCGAGCATAGTCGGTCGCAGCACCGCCGCCGTCAGCCAGACGAAGCCGAGGGACGCGAGGACCCAGACCGTCGTGGCGCTGGGGGCCGAGTCCCACCACCACTCGAGGTCGTCACCGAAGAGGATCTTGGAGACGTCCAGCCCGGTGACGTAGCGCCGCATCTGGATGTGCAGCGACACGGCGTGGGCGAGGCCGAGTGCGGCGACGACACCCCAGTAGGCGGCTGGGCTCAGCCGCAGGGTCACCCCGCGGGCGCCCAGCAGGCACAGGCCCGTGAAGATGGTCAGGATCGGCAGCACGTAGCGCGGCTGGACACCCTCGCCGACCAGCACGTGCGACTGCATGAGCAGGTAGATCGGGTGCACGAAGAGCGCGGCGCCGACGAGCCCCAGCCCCACCAGCTTGGCCGGGAACACCTGGCGCCAGCCCTGCAGCAGCAGCCCGAACCAGGCCGCGATGGTCAGCATCGAGATCATCGGCGGGAACGGCGTGTCCAGCCAGCCGGCGCGGCCCAGGGGCCCCGAGCCGAACACGCCCAGCCACAGGGTGGGGAGCGAGGACAGGTTGATGAGGAGGAGCTGCGTGTCGGTCAGCTCCGGACGGGTGTAGCCGAAGCCCTCCGTCAGCGCCGACGCGTGCCCGGACGACAGGAAGATCGCCGCGGCCAGGGCGAAGCAGACGAGGGCGGCTCCCGTCACGAGCGGGGCCCTGCGCAGGTGGCGCACGCGCAGGATCAGCACCAGCGCGACGCTCATCAGCACGAACAGGCAGCCGTCGGCCCGTGAGCCCGAGCCGATGAAGGCCGCCAGGACGGCGAAGGCGGCGAGCCCCAGGCGTCGCCGTCCCTCCGCCTCGTAGGCCACGTAGAGCGCCGGCCAGAGCAGTGCCGCTCCCAGCACCGCCCAGGAGCTGGGGTTGGTGGAGGCGAGGACCGACATCGACAGCGGGACGGCCGTGAGGACCAGCGGGACGGCCGCGAGCGCGCGGCGCCGGCGCGGGAGCAGCGCGGCGAGACCGGCCACGAGCACGACCGCCAGCAACGAGTTGACCAGCCGCATGGTGAGCACCGCGGTGGGCACGTCGGTGCCCACGAACACCGACATCAGGGCGTAGAAGTAGGGCGGGTAGGCGCCTCCCCAGTTGCCGTGGCTGGTCGTCACCTCGGGCTCGAGGCTCGTGAACTGGTCCTGGCAGGCACCGCTGGCGCTGAAGTCCCCGCCGTAGCAGATGCCGGCACCGGAGGCGAGGTAGGGGACCGCCCGCTCGTCGGGCTTGCCCTCGACGCTGCGGCAGGAGTCCTGGTCGATGCCCTGGGCGCACCAGATCGAGGCGAGGTGGTAGTCGTCGTCGGGGGACGAGCCGGCCGGGGACGCGAGCGACCATCCGGCCAGGGCGACGAAGCCGGCCAGGCAGGTGGCGAGCCACAGTGCGACGGTGCGCCGGGTGCCGCTGCGGGTCCGGTCCGGAGCGTCGGACACGGCAGTACCTCTCGCCCACGACATGAGGTCGGAGCCTAACTTCCGTGGGGGCGCGGGTGCGCCACGGGGTCGTCGGCCCCGGGCGCGGTGCGGGGGGTGTCGTCACCGGCGGTGGCGGCGGTCGGTCGCGGCTTGTGCCGCAGGGCCGGCCGCTCGATCAGGCGCCACGAGGTGATCGCCAGCAGCCACACGACGGGCGTGGCCACGACGAGCACCAGCCAGGGGCTCGCGTCGTCGCCGGCGACCTGCACGACCGTCTGCTGCACCGGGAACGCCCAGATGTAGACGCCGTACGACGCATCGCCGAAGCGGGTCAGCACCCTGCCCACCGGCGGCAGGGCGTAGGCGAACCAGTAGGACAGGTAGACCGCCGCCAGCGTCCACACCACGACCCGCAGGGGCTCCGGCCCCAGACCGGTCGCCACGCAGATCGGCAGCAGGGCCAGCGCGACGGGCCAGGCGAGCACGAGCCGGTCGCGCCAGGAGTACGCCGCGGCACCGACGGCGAACGCCGCCAGGACGTACGTCGACCCGATCGCGTCCGAGGTGTGGGGCACCCACACGGCGGCCCAGGCCAGGCCGAGGACCGCCAACCCGGTGATCACCGCGCGACGCGCGAGCAGTCCGCTGATGCCGAGCAGGAACAGCACGAGGTAGGCGAAGACCTCCACCGGCAGGCTCCACAGCGGGCCGTTGACGGCACCGGGGTAGTAGCCGTGGTCGAAGACCCCGGGGAGCTCGGCGCCGAAGGGGAACAGCAGCGTGATGCGGACGGGGTAGATCCAGGTCTCGGCGCGGGAGAAGTAGTCGCCCGGGGACAGGGAAGTGACCAGCGGACCCAGCACGAACGCCGTGACCACGCCGACCGTGGCGAGCGCCGGGATCAGGCGCAGCGCGCGCTTGGCCCAGAAGTCCCGGGGCGAGGGGTCGTACTCCCAGCTGCGCCGGATGAGCAGGCCGCTGACCGCGAAGAAGACGAGGACCCCGAGGTTGCCGAGCGTGGTGCCGAACTGGTGCAGGGGCTCCTCGTGCCCGACCAGGGCGAACGAGTGCGAGACCAGCACCGCCCAGGCGGCGAAGAGGCGCAGCACGTCGAAGTTGTTGTCCCGGCTGTCGAGGCGCTCGCCCAGGCGCACCGTGCCGGAGGGTCGACGGGGCGCGTCGCCGCGCGTCCGGTCGGGTCCTCCCATGACGGGCGAGGTTAGCAACGCGGGGAGCACCCACCGCCATCCGCGGCGGTGGTGCTCCGGGCGCCACCCCCGGCTGCGCCTAGGATGACCGCGACCAGACGCCGTCGCAACCGGAAGGTGACCTCCTCCATGTCGCACCCCTGCCGGGTCTGTCGTACCGACACCGTGCCGTTCGACGAGGGGCAGGTGCTCGGCCACGTCGACGTCACCTACCACCGGTGCCCCGCCTGCCGGCTCGTGATGGCGCTGGACCCGACCTGGCTGGACGAGGCCTACGGGTCGGCCATCGCCAAGCTCGACATCGGCCTCCTCGACCGGTGCCAGATCCTGGCCAACGTCACCGCGACTGTGCTGCGGACCGAGCGGCTGCGCGGCGGCAGGTTCATGGACTGGGCGGGTGGCTACGGCACGCTCACCCGGCTCCTGCGCGACCGCGGCTACGACTTCACCCACTCCGACCCGCTGGCGGCCAACGTGTTCGCCGAGGGCCACGCCGTGGGGAGCTTCGTCGGTGAGCGCTTCGACCTCGTCACGGCGTTCGAGGTGCTCGAGCACCTCGCCGATCCCCTCGAGTCGCTGCGCGACGTCGCCGCGAGCACCGACCGGCTCCTGGTGACCACCCAGGTGCTGCCGGACCCGGCTCCGCGGCCGGGGGACTGGTGGTACTACACGCCCGAGTCCGGGCAGCACATCACCTTCTACACCCGCGACTCCCTCGACCGGCTCGCCCGCGAGCTCGGCTTCGACGGTGCCGTGACGAGCGACCTCGTGCACTACTTCTACCGCGGCAGGATCTCCCCCCTCACCCGCGCGTTCGTGAGCCGTCCCGCGGTCGCCTACGGCGTGGGCCACCTCGCGGCCGTCGTGGACCGGCGCCACTCCCTGCTCCAGTCGGACCTCGCGCGGATCACCGGGTGACCGTGGGCGAGCTCCCCACAGACGCGGAGTCCGCCCGACGGCCGGCCAGCTCGACGATGTCCGTGCTCGGCGCCGCGCTGATCAGTGGTCTGTCCGGCTACGTCGCGCTGATCCTGGCCGCTCGCGCGCTGAGCCCGGCGGACAACGCGGAGTTCCTGGTGTTCTGGGGAGTCGTCTTCGCCATGTACGGCGTCCTGATCGGCGTGACCGCCGAGACGACGCGGGCGGTCAGCTCGCCGTCGGGCCGGCCCGACGCCGGGGCGCGTACGACGTCGCTGATGCCGGTGGTGCTCGGGTTCGCGCTGACCCTCGTCGCCGTGGTCGCCCTCACCGGCGTGCTCTGGGCCCCGCCGGTCTTCGGGGCTCACTGGGCGGCCCTGCTGGGCGCCACCGTGGTCGGCACGACCCTGTTCAGCGTGCACGCGGCGGTCGCCGGCGTCGCCTCGGGTCGTGGCGCCTGGTCCGGCTACAGCCTCCTGGTCGCGGGGGAGACCGTCACGCGGCTCGTGCTGTTCGGGGTCGTGGTGGTCGTGGCCGCGGGAGTCACGGGCTTCGCGTTCGCCAGTGCCGTGGCCTCCGGGTTCTGGCTGGCCGCCACGGTCGCGTCGCGCCGCTACCGCGACCTGTGGCACCAGCGGGTCGACGTGGACGTGCGGGGGATGGTGCGCCGCCTGGTGGCGTCGTGCACGGCGGCCGGGGTGTCGGCGCTGCTGCTGGTCGGCTACCCGGTCCTGCTGCAGGTCACGACCTCCGACGCGGTGTTCGAGGGCGCGGCGCCGATCATGCTCGCCGTCTCCCTGTGTCGCGCCCCGCTCCTCGTGCCGCTCGGGGCCTACCAGAACGTCGTGGTCACCAAGGTCGCCGTGCACGGCGTACGAGCCCTGGTGCCGGTGCTGGCCGGCATCGGTGGCCTGACCGTCGTCGGGGCGCTCGCCGCCTGGCCCATCGGCCCGTGGGCGTTGCGCCTCGTCAACCCCGACTACCACCTCGACGGGCCGGTGTTCGCCGGCCTCGTGCTGGGCGCCGGGCTGGTCGCGGTGCTGACCGTCACCGGCGCGGCCGCGCTCGCGCTCGACCACCACGCCGTCTACCTCGCCGGCTGGCTGGCGGCCACTGTCGCCACCGTCGCGACCCTCCTGGGCCCGGGCGACCTGGAGGCGCGGGTCGTCACGTCGCTGCTGGTCGGCCCGGCCGTCGGGGTCGCGGTGCACCTGCTCTGGGGCCGCCGTCGCATCGGTTAGGGTCGGGCCCGTCCCAGCCTGACCCTCCGGGAGGATCGTCGGTGTCCCACCGCCCGCTCGTGTTCGTCGACATGCTGTCCTACACGGGCACCAAGGGCGGGATGGAGACCTACACCCGTGAGCTCTACCGCGCGCTGGGCCGGATGGACACCGGCCTCGACTTCGTCGCGCTGGCGAGCAAAGAGGGTGCCGCGCTGGACCTGTCGTGGTTCCCCGGCGAGGTGATCGCCTCGCGCATCAGTGGCGAGAACCGGTTCGTGTGGGCCTTCGGCGAGCTCGTGGCCTCGAGCTGGCTGGCCCGGCGCCGCAAGGCGCAGCTGGTCCACTCACCCGCCACGCTGAGCCCGATGTGGACGTCCATGCCGACGGTGGTCACCATCCACGACATGCTCTACTGGAGCCACCCCGAGCTGATGACGACCCCGCTCTACACGCGTCCGGTGATGTGGATGGAGAAGCGGGGGGCGGCCAACGCCGCCCACGTGATCACCGACAGCGAGGTCTCCGGCGACGAGATCGTGAAGTACCTCGGCTTCCCGCGGGAGCGGCTGCACGTCGTCCCGCTCGCTGCCGAGCATCCCGAGGCCGCGCCGGCACCGGCCGACCGGACCGAGAATCTGGTGGTGGCCAGCGGCCAGCGACGGCCCCACAAGAACTGGGACCGCCTGATCCGCGCCCTGGCGCTGGTCGACGAGGAGGTCCGGCCCCGCCTGGTGATCACCGGGGCGCGGGGCGAGGACCCCCTCGCCCCCGTCGTCGCCGAGGTCGGCATGGAGGACTGGGTCGAGCTGCGCGGCTGGGTCGACGACGCCGAGCTGGCCGACCTCCGCGCGCGGGCCCGTGCCCTGGCCTTCCCGACCCTCGCGGAGGGCTTCGGCCTGCCGATCCTGGAGGCCATGGCCGAGGGGCTGCCCGTGATCGCCTCCGACCTGCCGGTGCTCCGCGAGGTGGGCGGCGAGGCCGCCCTCTGGTTCGACCCCCTCGACCTGCACTCGATCGCCGACGCGCTGCGCACGGTCGCGACCCGTCCGGAGGTCCTGCCCGCGATGGCGGCGGCCGGGCTTGAGCAGGCTCGCCTGTTCAGCTGGGATCGCGTGGCGAGCGAGACGCTGGAGGTCTTCCGGACGGCCCTCGCAGGGCGAGGCTGACGCCCCGCGCCTCAGCGCTCGAGCGTGTGCTCGAGCAGGGAGCGTACGGCGCTGCGCTCGCGTCGCCCGAGCGCCTTGGGGAGCAGGGTCACCGCGTGCAGCCGCGACGTCCAGCGCCGCCGTGCGGTGCGCGCGGCCCGGGTCCACCCGCGCTGGGCCATCTGCTCGGCGGCCGAGGCGTAGTAGCGGCGCTCGTCGGAGAACCTGCTGCCGTGCAGCAGGCTCGTCGACGAGGCGCTCTGCGTGTGCCGGCGGTAGGAGAAGCAGACCTCGGGGTCGAGCACGAGCGACTCGCCGGCAGCGGTCATGTCGATGAGGAGCGCGAGGTCCTGGATGATCGGCAGGTCGTCGCGGAACGGGAAGCGGTTGACGACCTCGGTGCGGAAGACCAGGGCCGGCCAGTAGTGCCAGGCGCCGCGCAGCAGGCTGGCAGCCAGCGGCTCGCCGGACAGCTCGGTGCGACGGCGTACGCGCGGTCTGATCGCGCGCTTGACCTTGTCGGTCAGCGGGTCGATGGGCGTGGCGTCCTCGTCGATGACCTGGACGCCCACCTGGATGGTCGCGGCCCCGGGGAACTCGCGATGGGCGGACTTCACCGTCTCCACGAACTGCGGGTGCATGAGGTCGTCGCAGCCGAGGAACATCATCAGCTCGCCGGAGGCCAGCTCGCGGCAGCGCTGGTAGTTGTCGGTGATGCCCACGTTGACGTCATTGCGGAGGTAGTGGATGCGCGGGTCCGTCTCGGCCGCGAAGTGCTCGGCCACCGTGGGGTCGGGATAACAGTCGTCGACGACGGTGATCATCCAGTCCGGGTCGGTCTGGGCGCGCACGCTCTCGACCGTGGCGTAGAGCAGCTCGGGGTCGCCCCAGAAGGGGATGAAGACCTCCAGCGGGCTCGGGTCGGCCGGGCTCACTCGTCGGTCTCGTCGTGGTCGGCCGCCGCCTGGAGGCTGCCTCCGGGGCGCCGGTGCTGCTCGATCTCGAGGCGGAGCAGGGCGATCTCCTCGGCCAGCGTCCGGGTGCGCTCCTCGAGGCGCCCCAGCTCGGAGCTGTGCTGGAGCGTGAGCACCATGATCACCATCGACGCGGCGAAGAACAGCAGGTTGGCGGGCACCTCGAGGCCGATGGCCTCCGAGGTGTGGATCAGCAGCGACGGGAAGGCCGCGACGGTGATGATGGCGAGGGCGACCAGCGCCCAGATCAGCGCGTACTTCTCCCGCAGCCGGTGCCGGCGCATCATCTCGAAGAGCGCCAGCAGGATGATGAGCGAGCCGGCCAGCCCGAGGATCGTGACACCGCTCATCCTCGCACCTCCTGCTCGACGGTCGTGTCCGTGACCGGTCCGGCAGGCGCGCCGGGCTCGCCCACGAGCTCCTCGACCGGAGCCGCGTCCTCGAGCTGGGACGGCCAGTCACGCACCAGGGCCAGGATGAGGGCGACGATCGCGCGGCACAGGTAGATGGCGGCCTTGACGGGCGAGTGCGAGGCGCGGCCCGCCACCCGCGCGCGCATCGTGACCGGGACCTGGGTGATGCTGCAGCCGGCGCGGGCGGCGATCACGAGCGACTCGACCGTGTCGCCGAGGTACTCGGCGGGGTAGTGGGTGGCGAAGACGGCGATCGCGCGACGGTTGGACACGCGGAACCCCGACGTCACGTCGGTGAGCCGGGTGCGCGCCAGGCGGGAGAGCACCGAGGCGAGGAGCACCATCGCCCAGCGCCGCGGGCCGCGCACCTTGTAGGGGTCGTCGGGCGTGGCGAACCGGGCGCCGATCACGACGTCGGCGGTGTCGAGGCGCTCGAGGAGGTCCGCGAGGTAGCGCGGGTCGTGCTGGCCGTCGGCGTCGATCTGGACGGCGACGTCGTAGCCGTGCCGCAGCGCGTAGCGGTAGCCGGTGCGCATGGCGCCGCCGACCCCGAGGTTGAACGGGAGGGGGCAGACCGTCGCGCCCGCGGCACGGGCGCGGTCGACGGTGAAGTCGCGCGAGCCGTCGTCGATGACCAGGAGATCGGCGTCGGGGACGCAGGCACGGATCTCGGTGATGGTGCCGACGATGGCGTCCTGCTCGTTCCACGCGGGCACGATGATGAGCACGCGTTCCCCGGACATGCCCGCGATACTATCGCGGCCGCTCGTCCGCCCACGCCGTCAGGAGGTCAGGTCCCGGTGGGCCACATCACTGCTGGTCCCGCACGCCGGATCTCCCTCTCCTCCCTGCCATGGCACGTCGTGGTGCCGGTGCTGCTGTACGTCGTCCTGTGCCTGGCCGGCGCGACGCAGTCGTCGATCGGCGCCGCCGAGCTGCGGGCCGACCCCGAGCACCCGTCCGGGGTGATGCTCGGCGAGGCCCGCAGCACGCGCTCCGACGAGTTCCTGACGGCCTCACCGCTCGCGCTGGGCGTGACCGCGACCGGGCAGACCGAGGACCTCAACCCGCTGACGGCGTCGCAGGCCCTGCTCAACGTGCTCCCGTCCGGCCCGGTGACGTCGCTGCTCTTCCTCGACGGCACCGCGCTCAGGCTCGGCCCGTGGCTGCCGGACGGCATGCTCTTCGCCGCCAAGTTCTGGTTGGGCACCCTGCTGCTGCTCCTCGCCGCGCCCGCGTGGTTCCGCACCCTCACCGGCAGCCGGTGGATCGGCTGGTTCGCGGCCGCGCTGATCCTCTTCTCGCCCGCCAACGCCTGGTGGTCCAACACCCACGCCAACCTCCTCGGCTTCGCGCTCGGGGCCGCGGTGGCGCTCCAGCGGGCCTGCCTCGACGCGCGGCAGGGCCGGTGGTGGCGTGCCGGGCTGTGGGGCGCGGCGAGCGCCGCGCTGCTGGTGCGGACCCCCCTGCTCTACCCGCCCTGGGCGCTGGTGGTCGTGCCGGTGATCCTCCTCGGGACGGTCGCGGCGCTCCTCTCCAGCCCCCCGCGGCGGCGCACGCTGGCCGTCGTCGGCGGCGTCGGCCTCCTGACCCTCGTGTTCCTGGCGGCGGTCTACCTCGAGAACAGCGCGGCGATCCAGGCGTCCGGCTCGACCGTCTACCCCGGCACTCGGGTGGTCTCGGGATCGGCCAACGCCGTGCAGGCGCTCTTCGGGGCGACCAACCTGGGCATCCTGGCCGACGGCGTCGCGGTGGTCGGCTCCAACTCCTCAGAGATCTCCTCCGGCTTCACCGTGGCGTTGGTGCTGGCACTGCTGCTCCTGTCCCGGGGAGTCACCTGGCGCGTTCCCGGCCAGCGGTGGGCGGTCATCGCGGTGCTGGCCCTCACCGGCTTCTGGCTGCTGTGGTCCACCGTCGACTTCGGGGTGCTGGGGTCGAAGGTCCCCCTGCTCAACCAGGTGCCGTCCGGTCGGTCCACGCAGGTCCTGGGGCACCTCGGCGTGGTCCTGCTGTGCCTGCTGCTGCCCGCCGCCAGGGCGCGCAGCGCCGTGTCGTGGTCCCTCCTGGCGGCCGGTACGACGGCGGCGGTCGCGGCGTACGCCGGCTCCTACCTCCGCCTGCAGAACCTCCCCGACCTCTCCGTCCGCGGGATCTGGCTGGCCGCCCTGCTGCTGGCGGTGACGGTCTTCGTCCTCACCTTCCGCCCGCGCCACCTGCTCGGCTACGCCCTCGGCGGGCTGCTCGCGTCCTCGCTCGTGTGGCAGGTCAACCCGCTCCTCCTCGGTCTCGGCGACCTCCGGGGGAGCGCGATCGCCCAGGAGCTGCTCGAGGAGTCCGACCCGGCCCGCGAGGCGGGTGACCTGTGGGTGGCGGACAGCTACTCGGTCGACTCGCTGATGATGGCCACCGGCGTACCCGCCCTGTCGGGTCGGCAGATGTCCGGACCCGAGGTCGCCGCGTGGTCGCGGCTCGACCCGGGACGCACGCACGAGGACGTGTGGAACCGGGGTGGGTCCTACATCTGGTTCACCTGGAGCAAGGACAAGGAGCTGACGTTCGCCAACCCCGGTCCGGACATCGTCTCGGTCACCGGGTCCCCGTGCACCGTGGCCCGCCGGATGGTGCGCCTGACGACGGTGGTGTCGTCCCGCGAGCTCGACCAGGACTGCCTCGAGCCCGTCAGGTCCTTCGAGTGGGGTGGGGACACCCGCTGGGTCTACGCCGTCTCGTCCTGAGCCCGAGGGCGCGACTACGGTGTGCCGGTGCCCAAGGACCAGCCCGAGCAGCAAGCCCCTCCGGTCCAGCGCCTCCGCGTGCGCTACGCCAAGCGCGGGCGGCTCCGCTTCACCAGCCACCGTGACTTCAGCCGTGCCTTCGAGCGGGCGGTCTTCCGCGCCCGGGTGCCGATGGCGTACTCCTCCGGCTTCAACCCGCACCCCCGCATCTCCTACGCCGGAGCGGCCCCCACCGGCTCCGCGAGCGAGGCCGAGTACCTCGAGCTGGCCCTGTCCGAGGTGGTCGTGCCGGCCGATGTCCACGCCATGCTCGACGAGGCGCTGCCCCCCGGGCTGGACGTCCTCGAGGTGGTCGAGTCCCCGGGTGGCTCGCTGTCCGACCTGCTCGAGGGCAGTCGCTGGCGCATCGACCTGGCCGTCGACCGGGAGGCCGCGACCGACGCGGTGACGCGCTTCCTGGCCGCCGACGAGGCGCTCGTGGAGCGGATGACCAAGAAGGGCATGCGCGAGTTCGACGCGCGGGCCGCCGTCGTGGCGCTCGAGCTGCTGCCGGCGGACGCCGCCGAGCCAGGACGTACGTCGTTCGAGGTGGTGCTGCGCCACGGCACGCCGGCCGTGCGCCCCGACGACGTGCTGCGCGGCCTCACGACCGTGGCGGGTCTCGCCCCGGGCGAGGCCCCGCTGATGACGCGGCTGGCCCAGGGTCCCCTCCTGGACGCCGGCGGGGTCGGCGACCCGCTGGCGAATCGGGCATAGGGGTCCCCGAGGGTCGGTGTGCGATACTCGGCACGTTCGACGTCCCCTGACAACCGTCAGGATCCGTCGAGCCGACGACGTTCTCGCCGGTCACCCCAGTGGCAGGCACCCGGACGGGTGGACGTCACCGGACCGCGACGCGGCTACGGGAGTCAGTGACAGTGGCTCCGGCGCCCGGCGACCGCGGCAGGTGACAGAAGTCCTTCGGAGACGCTCACGCGGAGGGGGTCGCCGCCACTGAAGCTTTGCGTCCCCGGGATCGCTCGCGCGTGAGCGGTGGACGCCGTATCGGCACCGCAACGGTGCCCGAGGAGCACCACATGCTCGATGAAGACCAGCCCCAGCGCACCGAAGCCGTCACCGGCGACACGCCTGGCACCTCGGCGGCCGTTCCGCCGGCAGCGCCCGTCGTGACCCGCCGCACGCGCAAGGCGCCCGCCAAGAAGGCCGCCGCCGCCTCCGGGTCCACCCCGGACGTCGCCGCCGACACCCCGGCCGCCGCTACCCCTGCCGCCGACACCCCGGCCGCCGAGGCACCGGGCGCCGAGCCGCAGGCCGTGACGACCACCGCCCGCAGGGCGCCGGCCAAGAGGGCGGCCGCCAAGCGCACCCCCGCCAAGAAGGCGGCGGTCGCCGACGCCCCCGCCGCCGAGCCCACTGCCGACGCCGAGGCCGCCGCCTCCGTCGAGGGCAGCGAGTCCGCCGCCCCGGCGAGGAAGACGGCCGCCCGCAAGACCACGGCCAAGAAGGCGCCCGCCCGCAAGTCCACCGCCAAGAAGGCGACCCCCGCCCCCGAGCAGCTCGAGGAGGCCACCGCTGAGGCGGCCACCGCTGAGGAGAGCCCGGCCGACGGAGCCACCGGCCACGCCGTGCTGTTCCAGGCCCCGGTCGCCACGACCACCCGCCGTACGCGCAAGAGGGTCGCGCCTGTCGAGCCGCCCGTCGAGGAGGAGCTCGAGGAGACCGAGGCCACCGACGAGGCCGCCGAGCCAGCCGAGGAGACGGCCGCCGAAGCCGCGCCCGTCGAGAAGCCGGCCCGCAAGCGCGCCGCCAAGAAGACCTCCAGCAAGAAGTCCGGCGCCGCCCAGGCTGACGCCGCGACGTCCGACGAGGACGAGCAGGCTGCCGCCGAGCAGGTGGCGGCCACCAGCGACCAGGACGACGAGGACGACGAGGACGAGTCGCAGGACTCGTCCGCGCAGGACGACGAGTCCGGCGACGGCGAGGGTGGTCCCGCCCGTCGTCGTCGCCGCCGTGGCGGCCGCCGCCGGCGCAAGTCGTCCGACGGCTCCGACTCCGCGGAGGGCACCGACGGCTCGGACGGCGCCGGCGACGGAGACGCCGCCGAGGACACCTCGACCGACGACGCCGGGTCCACCGACGACGACTCCGGCTCGGCCGACGGCAACGGCGAAGGTTCCTCGCGTCGTCGTCGTCGCCGGCGCCGCGCCGGCGAGGACGGTGGCGGGGACGACAGCGACACCAACACTGTCACCCGCGTGCGCAAGACGCGCTCCGCCGAGGACCAGATCACCGCGGTCGCCGGCTCCACGCGCCTCGAGGCCAAGAAGCAGCGCCGCCGCGAGGGACGCGAGGCCGGCCGCCGCCGCGCGCCGATCGTGAGCGAGGCCGAGTTCCTCGCCCGTCGCGAGTCCGTCGAGCGGGTGATGGTGATCCGCCAGCGCAAGGACCTCACCCAGATCGGCGTGCTCGAGGACAAGGTGCTCGTGGAGCACTACGTCGCCCGCGAGTCGCAGACCTCCCTCATCGGCAACGTCTACCTCGGCCGGGTGCAGAACGTGCTCCCGTCGATGGAGGCCGCCTTCATCGACATCGGCAAGGGCCGCAACGCCGTCCTCTACGCCGGTGAGGTCAACTGGTCCTCGCTCGGCCACAAGGAGGGACAGCCCCGCAAGATCGAGTCGGTCCTCTCCAGCGGCCAGATGATCCTGGTGCAGGTCACCAAGGACCCGATCGGCCACAAGGGCGCCCGCCTGACCAGCCAGATCAGCCTCGCCGGCCGCTTCCTGGTCTACGTCCCGGACGGCACCACGTCCGGCATCTCGCGCAAGCTGCCCGACACCGAGCGCAACCGCCTCAAGACCCTCCTCAAGGAGATCGTCCCGGACACGGCGGGCGTCATCGTGCGCACGGCCGCCGAGGGCGCCAGCGAGGAGGAGCTCACCCACGACGTCGAGCGCCTGAAGTCGCGCTGGGAGGACATCGAGAGGAAGTCGTCCCACAAGGGCTCGGGTCCGCAGATGCTCTACGGCGAGCCCGACCTGACCCTCAAGGTGGTGCGGGACCTCTTCACCGAGGACTTCTCCAAGCTCGTCATCGAGGGTGACGACGCCTGGGACACCGTCTACGGCTACGTCGAGTCCGTGGCGCCCGACCTCGCCGACCGCGTCGAGCGCTTCGAGCGCGGCGCCACCGGCGGTGACATCTTCGCGACCTACCGCGTCGACGAGCAGATCCAGAAGGGTCTCGACCGCAAGGTCTGGCTGCCCTCGGGCGGCTCGCTGATCATCGACCGCACCGAGGCGATGACCGTCGTCGACGTCAACACCGGCAAGTTCACCGGCTCCGGGGGCAACCTGGAGGAGACGGTCACCAAGAACAACCTCGAGGCGGCCGAGGAGATCGTGCGCCAGCTCCGGCTGCGCGACATCGGCGGCATCATCGTCGTCGACTTCATCGACATGGTCCTGGAGTCCAACCGCGACCTCGTGGTCCGCCGCCTCGTCGAGTGCCTCGGTCGCGACCGCACCCGCCACCAGGTCGCCGAGGTCACCACGCTCGGCCTGGTGCAGATGACGCGCAAGCGCATCGGCACCGGCCTCGTGGAGGCCTTCAGCGAGAACTGCGAGCACTGCCAGGGCCGGGGCGTGGTCATCAAGGACCAGCCCGTCGACCCCGACGCCTCGTCCGACGACGGCGAGGGCCGGCGCAGCGGTCGTCGTCGCGGTCGCCGCGGCGCCACCGGCGAGGGCAACGGCTCCGACCGGTCCGCCGAGCAGAGCGGCGGAGGCAACGGCGGTGGCACCGGGGGCAGCAACGCCCCGTCGCCGAAGGACGTCGCGGCCATGGCCCGCCACGAGAAGGCTGCCGAGAAGGAAGCCGAGCTCGAGGCCGAGAAGGACGCCGAGCCGTCGGACGAGCAGCAGGCCGAGACGCCCGTCGAGACTCCTGTCGAGACCCCTTCGGAGGCCTCTGTCGAGACTCCTGCGGAGTCTCCCGCGGAATCCCCTGCCGAGGCTCCTGCGGAGCCTGCGGCGGAGGCTCCCGTCGAGGCTCCCATCGAGGCTCCGGCCGAGGAGACGCCTGCTGAGGCCCCTGCCGCGGACGACAAGCCGCGGGTGGTCACACGTACGCGTCGCCGCTCGGCGAGTCGTCCGGCGGGTCCGCCGGTGCTCCCGGCCGCGGGCTCGGCAACCGTCGGCGTGACCGGCACGCTCCCCGAGTCGGGCCTCGTCGAGCCCGGCACCGCAGGCGTCGAGCCGGGTGCCGATACGGGTGCCGAGGAATCGGCGGGCGACGCCCCGGTGGTCGAGCACGTCCCGATCAAGAAGAAGGGCACGCGCAAGCGCTGACCCCGGGGGAGAGGGGCGACCGGACGTCGTTTTGCCCGGTCGCCCCTCGATCCCGTAGTCTTGACCCTCGGTGTTCGACACACCGATTCTGCGCGCCCGCCACGCGGCGTACTCGCCCGAAGCCCCAGGCGGTGTCGTGCGCAGTCCCGAAAGTTCTTTTACCTGTAGTTTCGTATCGAGGAGAGTGACTCGCCGTGTACGCGATCGTGCGCAGTGGCAGCAAGCAGCAGAAGGTTGCCGTGGGCGACGTCATCGAGATCGACGCGATGGCCGCCGCGGGCGACACCCTCACCCTTCCTGTGGTGATGGTCGTCGACGGCGAGAAGGTCACCGCGACCGGCCTGGACAAGGCCAGCGTGACCGTCGAGGTCACGGGCCGCACCAAGGGCCCGAAGATCATCATCCAGAAGTACAAGAACAAGACCGGCTACAAGAAGCGCCAGGGTCACCGCCAGAAGTACACCCAGGTCAAGGTCACCGACATCTCCCTCTGAGCGCTCGCTCGAGGTCGACCAAGTCTCCCCAGAAGGACTGAACAATGGCTCACAAGAAGGGTGCTGCGAGCACCAAGAACGGCCGTGACTCCAACTCCCAGCGCCTCGGTGTGAAGCGCTTCGGTGGCCAGGTCGTCGGCGCGGGCGAGATCATCGTCCGCCAGCGTGGCACCCACTTCCACCCGGGCACCGGTGTGGGCCGTGGCGGCGACGACACCCTGTTCGCCCTGCAGGCCGGCGCGGTCGAGTTCGGCACCCGCCGCGGTCGCAAGGTCGTCAACATCGTCCCGGGCGAGTGACGTCACCGCGACACTGAGAACTTCTGCGAAGGGCGTCCCTGTCTGGGGGCGCCCTTCGCGGCTTTAGGGGCCACACGTCCCCGCACCTCCACCACAGCAAGGAACCCCCATGGCCATCCCCACGTTCGTCGACCACGTCACGCTGCACCTCGCAGCCGGACGAGGTGGCAACGGTGTGGCCTCCGTGCACCGTGAGAAGTTCAAGCCGCTCGGAGGTCCCGACGGCGGCAACGGTGGTCAGGGCGGGTCGATCATCCTCGAGGTCGACACCAGCGTGACGACCCTCGTCGACTACCACCACAGCCCCAAGCGCCGCGCCGAGAACGGCGGCCAGGGCGCCGGCGACCACAAGAACGGCGGCAACGGCAAGGACCTGACCCTCCTGGTTCCTGACGGCACGCTCGTCACGGACGGCCAGGGCAACGTGCTGGCCGACCTGGTGGGCCACGGCACCACCCTCGTGATCGCCGCGGGCGGTCGTGGTGGGCTCGGCAACGCGGCCCTCGCCTCGTCCAAGCGCAAGGCCCCCGGGTTCGCCCTGCTGGGTGAGCCCGGCGACGAGCTCGACGTACGCCTCGAGCTCAAGGTCGTGGCCGACATCGGCCTGGTCGGCTTCCCGAGCGCCGGCAAGTCCTCGCTCATCGCGGCGATCTCGCGGGCCCGGCCCAAGATCGCCGACTACCCCTTCACCACCCTCATCCCCAACCTGGGCGTCGTCACCGCCGGCGACACGACGTTCGTCGTCGCCGACGTGCCGGGGCTCATCGAGGGTGCCGCGGAGGGACGCGGGCTGGGCCACGACTTCCTGCGCCACATCGAGCGCTGCGCCGCGCTGGTCCACGTGATCGACACGGCCACGATCGAGCCCGGGCGCAACCCGCTCGACGACCTCGACATCATCGAGGGCGAGCTCTCCCGCTACGGCGGGCTCGAGGACCGGCCGCGGCTGATCGCCCTCAACAAGGTCGACGTGCCCGACGGCCAGGGCATCGCCGAGATGGTCGTCGAGGACCTGCGCGCCCGCGGCCTCCAGGTCTTCGAAGTGAGCGCTGCGTCCGGGGCCGGGCTGCGCGAGCTCACCTTCGCGATGGCCGAGATCGTGACGGCCTCGCGCGTTGACACGCCCGAGGTCGAGCCGCAGCGGATCGTGCTGCGACCCCGGGCGGTCGACGCCAAGGCCGACTTCGAGGTCGTCGCCACCGACGATGGCTGGCGCGTGCGCGGTGCCAAGCCGGAGCGGTGGGTGCGCCAGACCGACTTCAGCAACGAGGAGGCCGTGGGCTTCCTCGCCGACCGCCTCAACCGGCTCGGCGTCGAGGTCAAGCTCGTCCAGATGGGCGCCCAGGAGGGCGACACGGTCCTCATCGGAGCCGAGGACAACTCGGTCGTCTTCGACTTCAAGCCGAGCATCGAGGCCGGGGCGGAGATGCTGGGCCGGCGCGGTGAGGACGAGCGGCTGCGCGAGCAGCGCCCGGCCCGCACCCGTCGTTCCGAGATCGCCTCGGCCATGGAGACCAAGGCCGAGGAGGAGGCCCGCGCCGACGTGGCCCGTCGCCTCGACGCGGAGCGCAAGAAGGGCCCGAACCGCAGCTCCGGGAGCTCCGGCGTGGGCCCGATGGCCTACGAGATCGGCACCAAGGACGACCCGGACTGGGACGGCAGTGACGACTGAGCGCTCGGCCCTCGTGGGCGGGGCGCGGCGCATCGTCGTCAAGGTCGGCTCGTCGTCGCTGACCACGGCGACCGGCGGGATCGACCCGGTGCAGGTACGCCGGTTGGTGAAGGTGCTCGCCGCGTCACGCGCAGCCGGTGCCGAGGTCGTCCTCGTGTCGTCCGGCGCCATCGCGGCGGGCCTGGCCCCTCTGGGGCTCACTCGGCGCCCGAGCGGCCTGGCCGCGCAGCAGGCGGCCGCGTCGGTCGGGCAGGGCCTGCTGGCGCACCGCTACCAGGAGGAGTTCGCCCGGCACGGCATCGTGACCGGCCAGGTCCTGCTCACCGTGGACGACGTCACCCGCCGCGCCCACTACCGCAACGCCCACCAGACCTTCGCCAAGCTGCTCGAGCTCGGCGTGGTCCCGATCGTCAACGAGAACGACACGGTCGCCACCTCGGAGATCCGCTTCGGCGACAACGACCGCCTCGCCGCCCTGGTCGCCCACCTCGTCCATGCCGACCTGCTGGTCCTGCTCTCCGACGTCGACGGGCTCTACGACGGTCCGCCCAGCCGCGCCGGGTCGACGCTGATCCCGGTGGTGCGCTCCGAGGACGACCTCGCCTCCGTGACCATCGGTCCGGCCGGCTCCTCCGGTGTCGGCACCGGCGGCATGACGACCAAGGTCGACGCGGCCCGGATCGCCACCGGGGCCGGCATCCCCGTCGTGCTCACCTCGGCCGAACGTGCCTCCGACGCACTGACGGGTGCCGAGATCGGCACGCTCTTCCTGGCCACGGGCAAGCGCCGCCCCACCCGGCTGCTGTGGCTGGCGCACGCGACCTCTGGACTGGGGACGCTGACCCTCGACGCCGGCGCCGTACGTGCGGTGGTCTCGCGCGGTGCCTCCCTGCTGCCGGCTGGGATCACCGGGGTCTCGGGGACCTTCGTGGCCGGCGACGCGGTCGACCTGCTGGGTCCCGACGGAGCGACCGTGGCGCGCGGGCTCGTGAACTTCGACGCCGACGAGCTCCCGGCGCTGCTGGGCCGCTCGACCAGTGAGCTCAAGACCGCGCTCGGGGCGGCGTACGAGCGTGAGGTCATCCACCGCGACGACCTGGTGCTGCTGGGCTGAGCGGCCCCCGTCAGCGTTCGATCGCGGCGCGCACCGTGTCGGCCAACGCCTCGACGTCGATCCTCGCAGCCGAGGCTGTCGAAGAGTCCTTCGAGGATGGCGTCCTTGTCGATGAGGGGGAGGGACAGGGCCGCCCCGAGGACCCTGCCCACCGTCGTCTTGCCGCTGGCGGGGAGGCCCGAGACCACGACCAGAACACGCGCGCCCATGTGTCCCATGGTGACAGCCCGTTGAACGAAGGTGTGGCGAACCTTGATCGAACATGTGTTCCTAAAGCACTGTGGTGGGCGTAGCGTCGGTGTCACGTTCCGCGGAGTGACCGGGTGGTCGATGGCCGGGCTGGTGGGGCGAGTTGCGAGGGTGACGTAATAGTCCGGGTGCCCGGGCCTCCAGGAGCGACGATGAGTTGGGTGCCACGCGTGTGCGTGGCCGTACGCCGTCGTCGAGAGGAGGCCAGTCGGTGAGTCATCCGGTCGTCGCTGCCGTCTCAGACATCCGCGCCCTGCTGAAGGGTGTCGCGGGGGCGAACCCGACCTTCCTGTCGACCGAGGAGAAGGCGTCGGCGCTGTGCGAGCTGGTGCGGGCCGAGGGGCAGCTGGCCGAGCTGCGGCTGCGGGTCCTGGCAGATGCCGGGGACCTGGCCGACTCGACGGGCGCGAAGGACGCCGCGGCGTGGCTGGCCCCCCGGACCCGGACGCGGCTCGGCGGCGCGCGGGCCGACCTCGCTCTCGCGTCGGCGTTGGACCGGGAGCTTCCGGTGCTGGCGGCCGGGATGCGCGACGGGGTGGTGACGCTCGACCAGGCGCACGTGATCCACCGGGCGCTCGCCGCGCTCCCGTCGTCCGTCGAAGCCGACACCGTCACGTCGGCCGAGGCCCACCTCGTCTCACAGGCGTCCGTGTTCGGGCCGAAGGAGCTGGGGCGCATCGGACGCCGGATCCTCGACGTCGTCGCTCCCGAGATCGCCGAGCAGGCCGAGGCCGACCGCCTCGCCGACCTCGAAGCCCACGCCGCCGACAAGACCCGTCTCACGATGCGCCGCCAGGGCGACGGGACCACTCGCATCTCCGCGCTGGTGTCGGACGCGACTGCGACCCGGCTGGCGACGTACCTCGAGGCCTTCACCAACCCCCGCGCGAGCCGCGACGACCAGGCGCCCGCTGCGGATCCCTTGACGCGCCTGCCCTACCCCAAGCGCCTCGGACAGGCGTTCGTGCAGTTCCTCGAGACCATCGACCCGACCCGGCTGCCCGTGCACGGCGGCGACGCCACCACCGTCATCGTCACCATCCCGCTGGCCTCCCCCAAGGCCGACCTCGCCACCGCCGACCTCCTCGGCGCCGGCCTCGTCCCCGGCGACGACCTCACCGGCGACCGCATCACCGCCAGCCAGGCCCGCCGGCTGGCCTGCACCGCGAACATCCTCCCCGCCGTCCTCGACGGCACCAGCCTGCCCCTCGACCTCGGCCGCGCGAAGCGGCTCTTCACCCCCGCCCAACGCAAAGCCCTCCTGTTCCGCGACCAGACCTGCCGCGCCGACGGCTGCGACACCCCCGGCACCTGGTGCGACGCCCACCACCACGACCCCTGGCACCACGGCGGTCGAACCGACCTGACCAACGCGGTCCTGCTCTGCCAGCACCACCACCACCGCGCCCACGACACCAGC
>NZ_JAOPWY010000162.1 GCF_025965415.1 Nocardioides sp. | reverse complement strand
GGTGTGGGAGAGTCCTCGCATGGCCGAGCGGATGACCTACCTCCTCGTCGACGGGGAGAACATCGACGCCACCCTGGGCACCTCGATCCTGGGTCGGCGTCCCCGGCCCGAGGAGCGCCCGCGGTGGGACCGGTTGCTCGAGTGGGCCGAGCGGGCCTTCGACCAGGACGTCACCGGTCTGTTCTTCCTCGCCGCCAGCACCGAGATGCCCACGAGCTTCGTCCAGGCACTGCTCGCGATCGGCTTCAAGCCGATCCCGCTGAGCGGTGAGGGCAAGATCGTCGACATCGCCATCCAGCGCACCGCCGAGGCGCTGGTGCACCGCGAGGCCGACGTCGTGCTCGTCAGCCACGACGGCGACTTCGTCGACCAGGTCTCGGCGCTGTGCGACGGCAGCCGCCAGGTCGGCGTCATCGGCTTCACCGAGTTCGTCAACTCGCAGTTCCGCAACCTCCCCGGGCTGCGGATCTTCGACCTCGAGTACGACATCGCGGCGTTCAACACCTCGCTGCCCCGGGTCAGGATCATCCCGATCGACGAGTTCGACCCCTTCGACTTCCTCTGAGGTTCCCACCGCGTCGTTCGCGTCAGGAGCCCCCGATCACCTGGTCCTGGCGCGCACCTTGGTCACCCAGTAGTCGGTCGTCGGCGTGGGCGGGGTCGTGAAGCGCGCGTTGGGCAGGTAGAGGTCGCCACCGAACCGGGCGACCGTGGTCGGCACGTCGAAGCTGGTCGAGGAGTCCAGACTGGCCGACGTGATCGTGCGCACGAGCCTGCCGCTCCCACCACGACGGTCGAGCCGGATGACGGCCACCTCGTTGATGCGGTTGCGCACGACGTAGAGCAGACGACCGTGGCGCAGCAGGCCGTCGCCCATGGTGAGCGACGCGCCGCCGAGGTCGACCTCGCTCGCCACGCCCGTCGCCGGGTCGACGCGGTAGAGCAGGCCGGAGGTCGAGTTGACCACGAGCAGCGCCTTGCCGGTCGGCGTGGTGCTGATGCCGTTCGCGCCGAAGCCGTCTCCTTGCCTCCACTCGCCGGTGAGCGGCACGGTGGTGGCGGTGCCGGGCGCGCCACGCCTGCCCAGGTCGACCCGGTAGAGCTGGGGCTGCGCCGAGTCGGTGAACCGGGCGGCCTCCTTGCCGAGCACCACGTCGTTGACGAAGCTGGTGTTGCTGGTGAGCGTGTAGTCGGCCACGACGTCGCCGCTGCGCGAGTCCACGACGCGTGCGGTGCCGCTGTCGCCGCCGGCGACGAACAGGCGCCCACGTCGGTCGGACTTGAGGCCGACCGAGGCGGTCCCGGGACCCTCGCTGATCACCTTGCCCCGGCCGGTGCGGAGCGACAGGCGGTAGATGTCGCCGTCCGCGAGCGAGCCGAGCCACGCGGTGGGCCCGGGACCGATGGCGATGCCCTCCGGCTGGAACCCGTCGGGCAGCTCGAGCCGGGAGGGGAACGGTCGGTCGGCGTCGGGGACGGCGCCGACGGACGGCGGGGCCGTCGTCAGGGCTGCGATCCCGAGGACGGCTGCGAGGCAGGGAACGAGGATGCGGCGCACGGGGACCTCCGAGAGCAGGTGGGTCACCGACGATAGCGCCGACGTCAAGGACGCCGACGAGCACGGCTGCAGGCTAGGTTGCCGAGGTGCCCCTCGTCCTGGTCCCCGCCGCCCGCTGGCCGCGATGGGTCGACAACTTCACGTCGAGCCACGGCGGCGCCGCCCTCTGTGTGGACGACGGCGCGCTCGTCGGTCGGGCCCAGGACGGCTCGCACTTCGTCGCGCACCTGCCCTTCGCGATGCCGTACGATGGACCGGCCGAGGCCGCGGCCCTCGTCGCGGCAGCGGAGCCGCCGGCGCGGTGGGGCGTGCTGCTGGTCCGCAAGGGCGGCTTCGCGGTCGCGCGGATGGACGGCGCGGAGATGGTGGAGCACAAGATCGGCCAGCGCCACGTGCAGGGACGCACGAAGGCCGGCGGGCAGAGCCAGCAGAGGTTCGCCCGGCGCCGTGACAACCAGGCACGGCAGGCCTACGAGGCCGCCGCCGAGCACGCCGTCCGCATCCTCGACGGCGCCGCGCCCGTGATCACGGGCGGCGACCACGGTGCCGTCGACGCGGTCCTGGCTGATCCCCGGCTCACGCGCGTCACCGTGGTCGGGCCCTGGCTCCCCGTCCCCGACCCGCGGCGCGCAGTGCTCGACCAGTCGATCGCCGACGCTCAGGCGATCCAGGTCGAGGTCGCCAACGCCTGAGTGCTCCTCGGTCTAGCGTGTGACACGTGAGCAACCCGATCCAGGTCGACGGCCTGGTCAAGACGTTCGGCACGGCCAGGGCGCTCGACGGCCTCGTCCTCGAGGTCGCACCGGGGGAGGTGCACGGCTTCCTGGGCCCCAACGGGTCGGGCAAGTCGACGACCATCCGCGTCCTGCTGGGCCTGCTCCGCACCGACGGCGGTGCGGTGAGCGTCTTCGGCCTCGACCCGTGGCGCGACGCCACCGAGATCCACCGCCGCCTCGCCTACGTCCCCGGCGACGTGAGCCTGTGGCCCAACCTGTCCGGCGGCGAGACGATCGACCTGCTCCTCCGGATGCGTGGCGTCGATCCGCGCTCGACCCGGCGCGCGGAGCTGCTCGAGCGCTTCGAGCTCGATCCCACCAAGAAGGGCCGGGCCTACTCCAAGGGCAACCGCCAGAAGGTCGCGCTCGTCGCGGCGTTCGCCGCGCCGGTGGAGCTGCTGATCCTCGACGAGCCGACCTCGGGTCTCGATCCGCTCATGGAGCAGGTCTTCAACACCTGCCTGGCCGAGCACAAGGCCGCCGGCACCACGGTCCTGCTCTCCAGCCACATCCTCGGTGAGGTCGAGCGCCTGGCCGACCGGGTCACGATCATCCGGTCCGGCCGCGCCGTGGAGTCCGGCACGCTCGACGAGCTGCGCCACCTGCGACGCAACCGCGTGCGCGCCGAGGTCTCCGGACCCGTGCCGGACGTCGGCGGCCTCGAGGGAGTCCACGACGTCGAGGTGGACGGGCAGGTCGTCACGGCCGCGGTGGACCCGGTCGGCCTGCCGCGGCTGCTCGACACGCTCAGCGCCGCCGGCGTGGTGTCGCTCGTGAGCGCCCCGCCCACGCTCGAGGAGCTGTTCCTCGACGCCTACCGGAGCACGCCACGGAGCACCCCGTGAGCCGGGGCCTCGAGGGCACCGGTCTGCTGGTGCGCTTCGCGCTGCGGCGCGACCGCGTGCTGGCCCCGGCCTGGGTGCTCGCCCTGTCGGCGATGGTCGTGGTGAGTGCCGCGGCCACCGGCCCCTTGTACGCCACCGCTGCCGATCGGGTCGCGGCAGCCGAGGCGCTCAACGCCAGCCCCGCCGTGGTCGCGCTCTACGGCCCGATCCTCGACACGAGCAGCCTCGGCGAGCTCTCGATGACCAAGATGACGGTGCTCTACGCCGTGTTCGTGGCGTTCATGGGCGTCGTCATCGTCCGCCGGCACACGCGCGTGGATGAGGAGACCGGACGCGCCGAGCTGGTGGGCGCGACCGCGGTGGGGGCCAACGCGCCGACGGCCGCGGCCCTGGCCGAGGCGGCACTCGCGTGCGTGGCGCTCGGTCTGCTCGCCGCCGTCGGCAACATCGCGGCCGGCCTCCCGGCCGTCGGGTCACTGGTCTTCGGTGCCTCGTGGACCGGGATCGGGCTGGTGGGGTCCGCGATCGCGCTCGTGGCCGCCCAGGTGTCGAGCAGCTCACGGACCGTCGGCTTCCTGGCCTCGGCCGTGATCGGCGTGCTCTACCTGCTCCGCGCGGTGGGCGACACGTCGGCCCCGTGGCTGTCGTGGGCGACCCCGTTCGGCTGGGGCACCCAGCTCAGTGCGTGGTCCGAGCCACGGATCTGGCTGCTGGCCGGCTATCCGCTGCTGGCCGCGCTGCTGACCGGCGTCGCCGTCGCCCTGCGTCGGCGACGCGACCTCGGCGCGGGCGTCGTACCCGACCGGCCGGGGCCGGCCGAGGGCTCGCCCCGGCTGCGGGACGTCGCCGCGCTGGTGTGGCGTGAGCAGTCCACGGCCCTGGTGGGGTGGACCGTCGGGATCGCGGTGATCGGCGTGCTGATGGGGTCGATCATCCCCACCATCGGCTCCATGCTGGGGAGCGGCGACGCTCGGCAGATCATCGAGGCGATGGGTGGTGTCGGTGCCCTGCAGGACGTGCTGGTCTCCGCTCTCGCGTCCGTCGTCGCCGTGGTGATCACGTGCTACGGGATCTCGGCGGTCACCCGCGCGGCGGGTGACGAGCGCGACGGCAGGACCGAGACGGTCCTGGCGACCGCCACCTCCCGGCGCGGTCTGCTCCTCGCCGTGACCGCCAGTGCCGTGGTGGGAGCGACGTGGCTGCTGCTGGTCTCCGGGACCGCCACCGCCGTCGGCCGGGGCAGCGGCCCCGACCCCGTGGGCGCCGCGCTGGCGCAGGCGCCGGCGGTCTGGCTGGTGCTGGCGCTCGGCCTGCTCCTGCTGTCGGTCCGCAGCCGCTGGGCGGTCGCCGGATGGGCGCTCGTCGCTGCCTGCGTGACCCTCGGCCAGGTGGGGGAGAGCCTCGACCTGCCGGCCTGGCTGGTCGGGCTCTCGCCCTACCACCACGTCCCGCGCTACCCCTCCGAGTCCTTCGCCTGGGGTCCCGAGCTGGTGCTCACCGCGCTGGCACTGGCCGTGCTGGCGGCCGGCTGGTCGCGCTATCGCAGCCGCGACATCGGCTAGCGTCCTGCCCATGTGGCAACCCGAGCCGGGATGGCGCTCCCTCCCGGGAGCCGGCCCGGCCACCGTCGGCGTCTGGACGGCCACCCATGCCGGGCGCGACGTGGTGGTCAAGCGGCTGCGCTGCCCGGATCCTCACGACGCGCCGGGGGCGCTCGTGCCGGGCGACGTGAACTACTGGCGGCGCGCCGCCGACGTGGCGCTCAGTGGTGTCGTGGCCGAGGCGCCCGGGTTACGCGAGGCGCAGGTGGTGCGGGTCGAGGAGGACGCCGAGGGCATCACCCTCGTCCACGAGCGCGTCGAACAGCACGACGCCCCGGGACTGTGGCTGGCCGCGTGCCTGGGGCGGTTCGCGGCGGTCGAGCTGGGGCAGCACGCCTGGCTGGCGCGCGACCAGCTGCGCAGCCGGCTCCGCCTGGTCGAGCGCCGCGGCGGCTGGCGCACCCTGGCCCGGACGCCGATGGCCGACATCGCCGACCACCTCTGGACCCACCGGGCGCCGTGGCTGGACCGCTGCGACGCCCTGCCCCAGGTGGCGCAGCACGGAGACCCCTCCGCGGCCAACATCCCCGGTCGCTCGGGCGACGGTGCGGTCGGGATCGACTGGGCGCACCTCGGGCGCGGTCCGGTCGGCTCGGACCTGGGCTACCTCTCGCTCGCCACCCGTGAGGACATCGAGCCGCTCGTGGAGGCGTACGTCGCCGCGCTGCCGGGCGGCCTCGCCTCGGTCGACGACGTGCTGACCGGCGCCCGGGTGATGGCCGTCTACACCGCGCTCACGCGCCTCGACTGGGCGCTCGCCCGGGTCGCCGACGGCGAGGGAGCGCTCGCCGGGAAGTTCCGCCACCCCAGCGTGGCGCCGTACATCCGCGCGATGCAGCGCCAGGTGTCCCAGATCGAGGCGCTGCTCGCCTGAGGGCCCTCAGAGCCGGCTGGCGGAGAAGGTGTCACAGGCCTCGAGGGTGCCTTCCTCGTAGCCCGTGGTGAACCACGCCATCCGCTGCTCCGACGAGCCGTGGGTCCAGCCCTCGGGGTCGACGCCCTGACCGGACTTCTGCTGGATCCGGTCGTCGCCGACGGCCTTGGCCGAGTCGAGCGCCTCCTGGATGTCGCCCTGGTCGAGGTCGGCGAGGATGCCGTCACCGTCGCTGGCGTCCCTGGTCCACATGCCGGCGTAGCAGTCGGCCTGCAGCTCGAGGCGTACGGCGTCGGAGTCGGCGCCCTGCTGCGTGCGGACCTGGCCCATCGTGCCGAGCAGGTTCTGGATGTGGTGGCCGTACTCGTGACCGAGGACGTAGGGCTCGACGAAGTCGCCGCCCTGGCCGCCGAGCTGCCCCTCGAGGACGTCTTCGAAGAAGGTGGTGTCGAGGTAGATCTTCTGGTCCGACGGGCAGTAGAACGGGCCGACCTGCGAGGTGGCCTGGCCGCAGCCGGTGTCCACGGCGCCGGCGAAGGTGTTGATCGAGGCCGGGGTGAAGTCGGTGCCGCCCTGGTCCGGCAGCGTCGTGCCCCAGTACTGCTCGAGCGACAGGGCGACGGCCTTGCGGGCGCAGTCGGGGTCCTCGTTGGCGTCGGCACCGCTCTTGCAGTTGGCGTAGCGCTCGTCACTGGGGTCGATGCCCTGCGGGTTGCCCTGCGACTGACCCTGCGTGCCGGCACCGCTGCCGCCGCCGGTCAGGCCACCGCCCATGCACTGGCTGAGGACCACGAAGAGGATGATGATGATGACGCCGCCGATGCCCCCGCCGGCACGCGTGCCTCCGGGGATCGGGATGCGCATCCCGCCGCCACCCGCGCCGCCGCCACCACCGACGTCGTTGACGCGACCCTTGCTGATGTCAGCCTTCGGGTTGAACCGCATGGGAGTGCCTTTCCGCAGGTCGTGACGCTGATCTGGAGCTGTTGCGCACATTAGCGCCTGCGTCGCCGATGGGGCTCTGCCGCGCACCCCTTCGTAGGATGTCGTCCGATGATCACCGCCCAGAAGCTCGAGGTCAGAGCCGGCGCGCGGCTCCTCATGGAGGACGTCACCTTCCGCATCGCTGCGGGCGACAAGGTGGGTCTCGTGGGGCGCAACGGAGCCGGCAAGACGACCCTCACCAAGATCCTCGCCGGCGAGGGCCAGCCCGCCTCGGGCCAGGTGCTGCGCAGCGGCGACATCGGCTACCTGCCGCAGGACCCGCGCGTCGGCGACCCGGCCGTCCTGGCGCGCGACCGGATCCTGTCCGCCCGCGGCCTCGACGACGTCGTACGACGCCTGCGCGAGGCCGAGGTCGACATGGCCCACGAGGACCCGAAGATCCACGAGCGCGGCATGAAGCGGTGGACCCGCGCCGACGCCGAGCTGCACGCAGGAGGCGGCTACGCCGCGGAGTCCGAGGCGGCCCAGATGGCCGCCGCCCTCGGCATCGAGTCGCGCATCCTCGAGCAGCCGATCGGCACCCTGTCCGGTGGCCAGCGCCGTCGCGTCGAGCTCGCCCGCATCCTCTTCTCCGGTGCCGAGATCCTGCTCCTCGACGAGCCGACCAACCACCTCGACGCCGACTCGATCGTGTGGCTGCGCGACTACCTCAAGGCGCACCGCGGCGGCTTCGTCGTGATCAGCCACGACAACGCGCTGCTCGAGCAGACGGTCAACAAGGTCTTCCACCTCGACGCCAACCGGGCCGTCATCGACGTCTACAACATGGGCTGGAAGGACTACCTCTCCCAGCGGGAGTCCGACGAGCGCCGCCGCAAGCGCGAGCGCGCCAATGCCGAGTCCAAGGCCAAGACGCTGACCGACCAGGCCAACCGGATGCGCGCCAAGGCCAGCAAGGCCACGGCCGCCCAGTCGATGCTGAAGCGGGCCGAGAAGATGGTCGCCGGGCTCGAGGGCGAGCGCGCCGCCGACAAGGTGGCGCGGATCAAGTTCCCCGCCCCGGCGTCGTGCGGCAAGACGCCGCTCACCGCGCGCGAGCTGTCGAAGTCCTACGGCTCGCTCGAGGTCTTCACCGACGTCGACCTGGCCATCGACAGGGGGAGCCGGGTCGTGATCCTGGGCCTCAACGGGGCCGGCAAGACCACGATGCTGCGCATCCTGGCGGGCGTCGACCCCTCCGACACCGGCGAGGTCGTGCCGGGCCACGGGCTCAAGATCGGCTATTACGCGCAGGAGCACGAGACCCTCGACACCTCGCGCACGGTGCTGGAGAACATGCAGTCGGCCGCGCCCCAGCTCACCGACTCCGAGGCCCGCAGCGTGCTGGGGTCGTTCCTCTTCTCCGGCGACGACGCCCACAAGAGCGCCGGCGTGCTGTCCGGTGGCGAGAAGACCCGGCTCGCGCTGGCCAGCCTCGTGGTGTCCTCGGCCAACGTGCTGCTGCTCGACGAGCCCACCAACAACCTCGACCCCGCCTCGCGCGAGGAGGTGCTGGCCGCGATCCGCACCTACGAGGGCGCGATCGTGCTGGTCACGCACGACGAGGGCGCCGTGCGGGCGCTGGAGCCCGACCGGGTGCTGCTGCTGCCCGACGGCGACGAGGACCTCTGGAGCGACGACTACGCCGACCTGGTCTCCCTCGCCTGACGTTACTCACCAGTAGTAGCGTGGCGCCCATGAGTCCAGAAGACCTTGCTGCTGTCGGCCTCCGCCTCGAGATCGAGGGTCCGGTGGCGACGGTGACGCTCGACCGGCCCGACGTCCGCAACGCGCAGACTCCGGCGATGTGGATCGCGCTCCGCGAGCTCGGCCGCGGCCTCCCCGACGACGTACGGGTCGTGGTCGTGACGGGGGAGGGCGAGACCTTCTCCGCCGGGCTCGACCGCGCCATGCTCGACCCGTCGACGTCCGGCCAGGAGAGCGTCGTGGGGCTGCTCGCGCTCAGCGACGAGGAGGCGGCCGCGCGCATCGACGAGTTCCAGGGCGGCTTCACCTGGCTGCGCGACCCGCGCTTCGTCTCGATCGCCAAGGTGCGCGGCTACGCCATCGGAGCCGGGTTCCAGCTGGCCCTGTCGTGCGACCTGCGCGTCGTCGCCGACGACGCGAAGTTCTCGATGAAGGAGTCGGCGCTGGGCCTCGTGCCCGACCTCACCGGCACCAAGCCGCTGGTCGAGCACGTCGGCTACGCCCGCGCGCTGGAGATCTGCGCGACCGCCCGCGTGGTGCCCGCCGACGAGGCCGTGCGGATCGGCCTGGCCCTCGCCGCGGTGCCGACGGGTGACCTGGACGCGGTTGTCGCCGACCTCGCCGCGTCCCTGATCGCCCCGATGCCGGGCGTCGTGCCCGAGACCAAGGCCCTGCTGCAGGGAGCGGCGGACCGCGACCTCGACGAGCAGCGCCGGCTCGAGCGGGAGGCGCAGGTACGCCGCTTCCGGGCCGTGGCCGCAGCCTTCGCGAGCTGAATCTCCGGACCGGCCCGAGCACCACCACGGAACAACTGTCGGTGCCGGGTGGTTCGATGGGTGACGACCAAGAGGAGCACGCATGTCGATGGGGCCCGGAGCAGGCGGTCCGCCGTGGCGACACCTGCGCAGCGACCGGAGCGTGGTCGACAACAAGATCGAGCGCCAGACCGTGCGCCGCGTGCTGGCGTTCGCCGGGCCGCACCGCCGGCTGATCACCGCGTTCCTCGCGATCACGGTCGTCGACGCCGCCCTCGTGGTGGTGCCGCCGCTGCTGCTCAAGCTGATCCTCGACGACGGCGTCCGCACCGGCGACACGTCCCTCGTGGTGTGGCTGGCCGTCCTGGTCGCGGTCGTCGCCGTGGTCGACGCGGGCTTCGGGCTGGTCACGGGATGGCTCTCCAGCCGCATCGGTGAGGGCCTCATCTACGACCTCCGCACCCAGGTCTTCGCCCACGTCCAGCGGCAGTCGCTCGCGTTCTTCACCCGCACCCAGACCGGCGCGCTCGTCAGTCGGCTCAACAACGACGTCATCGGCGCCCAGCGGGCCTTCACCTCCACCCTGCAGGGCACGGTGGGCAACATCATCGCGGCCGTCGTGGTCGGGGTGACGATGCTCTTCCTGAGCTGGCCGGTGACGGTGCTGTGCCTGGCGCTCTTCCCGATCCTGCTCCTCGCCTCGCGCCTGGTCGGGTCCCGCCTGGCCGACCTGTCCCGCGAGCAGATGGACGGCAACGCCGACCTCGGCAACGCGATGACCGAGCGCTTCAACGTCGGCGGCGCGATGCTCCTCAAGCTGTTCGGCCGGCGCGAGTCCGAGGACGTCGCCTACGCCCAGAAGGCCGCGGTGGTGCGCGACCTCGGGGTGCGCATCTCGATGCTGACCCGCATCTTCTTCGCCGCGATGACGCTCGTGCCGTCCCTGGCCACCGCGCTCGTCTACGGCATCGGCGGCTGGCTCGCCATCCGGGGCGACCTCTCGGTCGGCACCATCGTCGCCCTCGGCGTGCTCCTGACCCGGCTCCTCGGGCCGCTCCAGGGCCTCTCCAACGTCCGCATCGACGTGATGACCGCGCTCGTCAGCTTCGACCGGGTCTTCGAGGTGCTCGACCTGCCCTCGTTGATCCAGGAGAAGCCCGACGCGGTGGCGCTGCCGAGCACCGCGTCACGACTGGAGTTCGACCACGTCGCCTTCACCTATCCGCGCGCCGACCAGATCTCGCTGGCCTCCCTCGAGACCGTGGCGCGCACCGAGTCGCGCGACTCCGGGCAGGTGCTCCACGAGGTCACCTTCAGCGCCGAGCCGGGACAGATGGTCGCGCTGGTGGGACCCTCGGGTGCGGGCAAGACGACCGTCACCCACCTCGTCGCGCGGCTCTACGACGTCGAGTCCGGTGCCGTCCGCGTCGGCGGGCACGACGTGCGCGACGTGACGCTGCAGTCGCTGGAGGACGTCGTCGGCTACGTCACCCAGGACGCGCACATGTTCCACGACACCATCCGCGCCAACCTGCTCTACGCCCGTCCAGGCGCCGACGACACCGATGTCTGGGCCGCGCTGGAGGCCGCACAGATCGCGGGCCTGGTGCGGTCCCTCCCCGACGGTCTCGACACCGTCGTGGGAGACCGGGGCTACCGGCTCAGCGGCGGCGAGCGGCAGCGCCTGGCCATCGCGCGGCTGCTGCTCAAGGCGCCCTCGATCGTCGTGCTCGACGAGGCGACGGCCCACCTCGACAGCGAGTCCGAGGCGGCGGTCCAGCACGCGCTCGACGCCGCCCTCGAGGGACGGACGTCGCTCGTGATCGCGCACCGTCTCTCCACGGTCCGCAACGCCGACCTGATCCTCGTCCTCGACGACGGGCGGGTGGTCCAGCAGGGCACCCATGCCGAGCTGCTCGCAGCGGGCGGGCTCTACGCCACCCTCCACGCCACCCAGTTCCGTGAGGCGCCCACGGCAGCCGTGCCCGGCTGATCTGGCTAAGGTCGGGTGATGGACCTCCAGCTGACCGACCGTGTCTACATCGTCACCGGCGGAGCTCGTGGGCTCGGCCGTGCCAGCGCGGATGCGCTGGTCGCCGAGGGGGCCCGGGTGGTGATCTCCGGGAGGTCGCAGGGCTCGCTCGACGAGGCGGTGGCCAGGCTCAACGCCTCCGCCGGCCGTGACGCAGCGGTGGCCGTGGTGGCCGACAACACCGACGTCCGGACGCCCGCCCGGCTGCTCGCCGCGGCGCAGGACGCCTGGGGCCGTCTCGAGGGCGCGCTGATCAGCGTGGGTGGTCCGCCGAAGGGCCCGGTCACCGCCATCACCGACGAGCAGTGGAGCGAGGCCTTCGGGTCCGTGTTCCTCGGCGCCGTACGCCTGTCACGGGAGATCGGCACGGCGCTGCCCGAGGGCGGCTCGCTCGGCCTCGTGCTGTCGTCGAGCGTGCGGGCGCCGTTGCCCCAGATGGCGATCTCCAACGGCCTGCGTCCGGGCCTGGCGATGGTCGCCAAGACGCTGGCCGACGAGCTCGGCCCGCGCGGTGTGCGCGTCAACGGGCTGCTGCCCGGCCGCATCGCCACCGAGCGGGTCGCCGAGCTCGACGCGTCGACCGGCGACGCGGCGGCCGCCCGGAGGGCCGCGGAGGCGACCATCCCGCTCGGCCGCTACGGCGAGCCGCGGGAGTTCGGTGCGGTGGCGGCGTTCGTGCTGTCGCCGGCGGCGTCATTCCTGACGGGCGTGATGCTCCCGGTCGACGGGGGCCTGCTTCGGGTCCTCTGACCCGTCGTCCTCGTCGTTCGGCTCCAGCATCTCCCGCCAGGTGCGGCGCTTCTTCGCCACGGGCCGGGGAGCAGCCCCCGGCCGGCCCGTCGGCGGGCCCTCGGGCGTCGGCCGCGGCCCGCGACCGCCCCGCAGCTCGTCGTAGATGAGGAAGAAGAACCCGAAGATCGCCAGGGCCCCGAAGAACCACCACTGGAGGCCGTAGAAGAAGTGCGGACCGTTGTCGAGCTCCGGCAGCTCCACCGGCAGCAGTGCGGTCGCTGGCTCCGGGGACTCCGAGCGAAGGTCGACCCAGCCGCCGAGGACCTCGCGGTCGAGGGCGTCGGCGATCCGCTCGCTGTCGACCGCACGGGTCGACCGATCGGTGACCTGGGTGCTGTCGCCCTCGGCGTCCTGGCGTACCCACCCGGTGATGGTGACCTCCCCGTCGGGCGGCGCCGGAACGTCGGCGGTCGTCGCGCCCCGGTTGTCGGTGGCGTACCACCCGCGGTCGACGAGCAGGCTCGTGCCGTCGGCCAGCTCGAGCGGCACGACCACGTCGACGCCGGCCTCGCCGTCACGCGTGCGGTAGCGCACGATCACCGTGTCGTCGACCGCGTAGGTGCCCGTGGCCTCGACGATCCGCCACTCGTCGGTCTGCGCCACCGCGCGGCCGGGCGCCAAGACGTCGGTGACCGGGTCGGCCCCTGCCTTCTCGTTGCGCTCGATGATCGCGTTGCGCTCCAAGCGGTCGTCCAGGCGGTGGAACTGCCACTCGCCCAGACGCCAGGCGACCCATGCGAGGGCCACGACCACCAGGGCGAAGGCGATCCAGCGGCGGGAGACCAGGAACCGCAGCGTGTGCACGCGCCGAGGTTATCCGGGACGTCCTGAGCGTCTGAGGGGTACCTCGATAGGGTGGGCACGTGACGACTCCTCTCGCAGATCGCTTCGGCCGCGTGGCCACGGACCTGCGCGTCTCGCTCACCGACCGGTGCAACCTGCGGTGCAACTACTGCATGCCGGCGGAGGGGCTCGACTGGCTGCCCACCGACCAGACCCTCACCGACGACGAGGTCGTGAGGCTGATCACGATCGGCGTCGAGAAGCTCGGCGTCCGCGAGGTGCGCTTCACCGGCGGGGAGCCCCTCCTGCGCCGCGGACTGGTCGACATCGTCGGCCGCACCCACGCCCTCGGCGTCGAGACCTCACTGACGACGAACGCGCTGGGTCTCACCCGCACCGCGCAGGCACTGGCCGACGCCGGCCTCGACCGGATCAACGCCAGCATCGACACGGTCCGCCCGGAGACCTTCGCGACGATCACCCGCCGCGACCGGCTCAAGGACGTCGTCGAGGGCCTCGAGGCGGCCAAGGCTGCCGGGCTCGGGCCGATCAAGCTCAACGCCGTGCTGCTGCGCGGCACCAACGACGACCAGGCCGCTGAGCTCCTCCACTGGGCCGTCGCACACGGCTACGAGCTGCGCTTCATCGAGCAGATGCCCCTCGACGCCCAGCACGACTGGAGTCGCACCGCGATGGTGACGGCCGACGAGATCTTCGAGCAGCTCACGGCCGAGTTCACCCTGACGCCGCACGGGGAGCCGCGCGGCAGCGCCCCCGCCGAGCTCTTCGACGTCGACGGCGGGCCGTCCACCGTCGGCATCATCGCCTCGGTCACTCGGCCGTTCTGCGGCGACTGCGACCGCGTCCGCCTCACCGCCGACGGCCAGGTCCGCAACTGCCTCTTCGCCCGCGAGGAGTCCGACCTCCGTACGGCGCTGCGCTCCGGTGCGACCGACCAGGAGATCGCCGAGCGCTGGGTCATCGCGATGCTCGGCAAGCGGGCCGGCCACGGCATCGACGACGTGACCTTCCTCCAGCCCGATCGGCCGATGTCGGCGATCGGCGGTTAGGTCCGCGGCGACCCCTCCTTCGTCTAGCGTCCCTCTCGTGCCGGACCATGACGAGATCGTGCGCCTCTACGGTCCGTGGCTGGCGCGCACCCCTCAGGACGCTGCTGCGCTGTTCGAGGGCTACGCCGGTCCGTGGTGGATCGCCGGGGGCTGGGCCGTCGAGGCGTTCACGGACGTCGCGCGTGGGCACGACGACGTCGACCCGAGCATCCCGCGGTCGGACGTCGCTGGGCTCCGCCGGCACCTGTCCGGGCGCCTCGACGTCTGGCAGGCGGACGACGGCAGCCTCCGGCCGATGGTGGAGCCGGAGGACACGCTGTCGGACACCTGCGAGAACCTCTGGTTGCGCGCGAGCGGCGCGGACCCCTGGGAGTACGACGTGATCCTCATGCACACCACGTCGACGACCTGGACCTTCAAGCGTGATCCTCGGATCAGCCTCCCGCTGTCCGAGATCACCTGGACCCGGGACGGCATCGCCTACCTCCGCCCGGAGGTGCAGCTGCTCCACAAGGCTCGTGGGCTCAGGCCGAAGGACCAGGCCGACTTCGAGGCGTGCGCGCCGCTCCTCGAGTCGGGTCCGCGGACGTGGCTCAGGTCGGCGTTGTCGATGGCTCATCCCGGGCACGCGTGGATCGACGCCCTCTAGGGTTTGGGCGTGCCCCTGACGCAGGGCGCGAGACCACCGACCCGATCTTCCCGCCGAACCTGGGCGACCTCCTGTCGAGGCTCCTGCGTGACGGTCCTCCTCACGAGCCCGTCGACATCACGGATCGCTCCGCGTCCTGACCCGCTCCTATCTGCGTCGGTGGAAGCGGAGGTCGCCGTTGGGGAGGAGGTCGGTGCGGTGGCTGGTGTCGTGGGCGCGGTGGTGGTGGTGCTGGCAGAGCAGGACCGCGTTGGTCAGGTCGGTTCGACCGCCGTGGTGCCAGGGGTC
>NZ_JAOPWY010000137.1 GCF_025965415.1 Nocardioides sp. | reverse complement strand
CGGGCGGGGTGCCGGCACCGCCGGTCAGTTCGCGGTGTCGCAGGCCCGTCGGGCGGCGCGCGCCGAGGGCGCCGGCGACTCGGGGCTGTCCCGGCTGATCGAGCTGCACGCCTTCAACGCGGCCGGCGACGCGGCGGTCGCGATCTCGCTGGCCGGCACGCTGTTCTTCCAGGTGCCCACCGGCGAGGCGCGCGGCCAGGTGGCGCTGTTCCTCGGCCTGACGATGCTGCCGTTCGCGATCGTGGCGCCCCTGATCGGACCGTTCCTCGACCGCTTCAGCCACGGCCGCCGGTGGGCGGTCGGGGCGACGATGGCGATCCGGGGCTTCCTGTGCTGGGTGCTCGCGACCGCGGTGATCACCGAGTCCGGCTGGCTCTTCCCCGCGGCCCTGGGGGTCCTGGTCGCGTCCAAGGCCTACGGCGTCACGCGCGCTGCTGCCGTGCCGCGCCTCCTGCCCCCCGACCTCACGCTGGTGAAGGCCAACGCCCGGGTCTCGCTCGCCGGCGTCGTCGGCGCGGGCATCTCGGCGCCCCTGGCGATCCTGGCCTCGACGTTCGGACCCGAGTGGTCGCTGCGCTACGCCTTCGTGGTCTTCGTGCTCGCCACGATCTGGGCGATCCGCCTGCCCGAGAAGGTCGACGCGAGCCACGGCGAGGGCGAGCTCGTGCTGACCGGCTCGACCACCCCCGACACGACCAGCGCCGGGACGACGCGGCGACCGAAGACCCGGATCCCGGCCGCGGTGGCGTTCGCCCTGCGGGCCAACTGCGGGCCTCGGTGGCTCTCGGGGTTCCTCACGATGTTCATGGCGTTCCTGCTGCGCGACAACCCGATCGGCGACTGGAAGCCCGAGATCCTGCTCGGCCTGGTCATCGGCGCGGCCGGGCTCGGCAACACGCTCGGCATCGCCATCGGCTCGCTGCTCAGGAAGCTCAACCCTGCGCTGACGGTGGTGCTGGCACTGCTGGCGGACGCGGTCGTGGCGGTGGTGGCCGCCCTGTTCTACGGCCTGCCCACCCTCGTGCTGCTCGGGCTCACCGCCGGGCTGGCGCAGTCGCTGGCCAAGCTCTCGCTCGACTCCACCATCCAGCGCGACGTGCCGAGCCGGATCCAGGCGAGCGCGTTCGCCCGGTCCGACACCACGTTGCAGCTGGCCTGGGTGATCGGCGGGTTCGTCGGCATCGCGATGCCCCTGGTGCCGCAGCTGGGGCTGGGCATCGCCGCCGGCGTCCTGGGCGCGTGGGCGACCTTCGTGCTGGTCAGCCGTCCGCGCGCGGCGTCCGCGCCGCGCTGAGCGTCAGAGCTCGAGCTCGTCGGCGAGCGCGCGCAGCACCTTCGCCGTACCCCTCCCGGAGGCGCGCTCGGGGTGCCGACCGCGGCGGTAGGTCTCCTCGACGCCCTCGAGCATCTTGATGAGGTCCTCGACGATGGTGACCATCGCCTCGGGCTGCTTGCGCTGGGCGTTGCGCTGGTTGCGGGCGACGGAGGCGGGCGCGTCGACGACCTTCACCTGGAGCGCCTGGTCGCCACGGCGTCCCTGCGCGATGCCGAACTCGACCTTGGTGCCCGCCTTCAGCGTCTCGATGCCCTCGGGCAGGGCGTCGGAGTGGACGTAGACGTCCGGGCCGTCCTCCTGGGACAGGAAGCCGAAGCCCTTCTCCGCGTCGAACCACTTCACCTTGCCACTGGGCACGGGTCTTCTCCACTCAGCTCACTCAGCACCACGTGGGTTCACGGGCGCGGCACAGGATAGGCGCCGGAGCCGACGCTCCACCAACAGGTTGTCCCGGTCCTTTGATTTGGTGACGCCGCTGCTGGGACCATGGGAGGGTCGGTGACCTCGCCTGCAGGAGGCGGGACCCGACGAGGCATCAGGAGGGGTGGGCAACGTGTGGTCACTGCCGGTCGGGCGGATCGTCGGGTGCGGCCTGCTCGCGCTCTCCCTGACCCTTCCGGCAGCCGGCTCCGCCCTCGCCGACGACGCCGGCCCGGGCGCCTCCGGCTCGACGGCGCTGACCCTCGTCACCCTCCAGGGTCCCGGCACCGCCGCCGGCACGCGGGACGCCGCCGACCTGCTCGCCCGCCAGGACGTCCTCCTCGCCGCGATCGGCGCGGGCGAGCCCGTCTACCGCTGGACGACGGCGCTCAACGGGTTCGCCGCCCGGCTCTCCGAGGCCCAGGTCGCCGTCCTCGACGCCCAGCCCGGCATCGCCGCGATCGAGAGCGACCGCGTCCGCCCGCTCGCCGGACGTACGACGACGGCCGTGGTCCGCGGTAGCGCCACCAGTCCTCGCCTGCGCGGCGGCGCCGGTGTCGTGATCGGCGTGGTCGACACGGGCATCGCGCCCGAGTCCCCCGCCTTCGCGGAGGTCCCGGGCCTCGGTCGCGAACCCCGCGACTTCGCCGGCACCTGCGCCGAGGGCGACGGCTGGTCCGCCGACGACTGCACCCGCAAGGTCGTGGGCGCCCGCTGGTTCGTCGACGGCTTCGGCTCCGAGCGGGTCCGCTCGTCGGAGTCGCTGTCGGCTCGCGACGTCCTCGGGCACGGCACCCAGGTCTCCTCGGTCGCCGCGGGCAACGCCGGCGTGAGCGTCCGCGTCGACGCCCGCGACGCCGGTCGGTTCGGCGGCGTGGCCCCGCAGGCGCGCATCGCCGCCTACAAGGCGTGCTGGGGAGCCCCCGACCCCGACGACGACGGCTGCTCGACGGCCGACGTGGTCTCCGCGGTGGACGCGGCGGTCGCCGACCGGGTCGACGTCCTCAACCTCGCACTCGCCGGCGGCGACGGCATCGACACGCTCCAGCGCGCGCTGCTCGGCGCCGCCGAGGCCGACATCGTCGTCATCGGTGCGGCCGGCAACTCTGCCGGGTCGGCGTACGCCGCGCACGCTGCGCCGTGGGTGACCACGGTCGGCTCCGCCGTCGGCCGGATGTCGCGCGGACGCATCGCCGTGCCGGGCGGTCCCTCCTGGACCGGTGGCGGTCGCCCCGCCGCCGTGAGGGGTCGGGCCGTGCTCGCGCAGCGCGCGGCCGCACCCGGGGTGTCCCGCCTGGCTGCCGGCCAGTGCCGTCGCGGTG
>NZ_JAOPWY010000134.1 GCF_025965415.1 Nocardioides sp. | reverse complement strand
GCCGGCCGGCGCCTCGCCCGATGCGGCGACCGGGGCAACGGGCGCGCCCGCACCTGTCGCGAGACCCGCCCCGCCGCCCGCCAGGACCGCGTCGACGTTGCCGAAGAACTCCCCCGCCATCCGCTTGGAGACGCTGCTGAGCATCCGCTGGCCCACGCCGCCGATCATCCCGCCGACGACCGCGTCGGCGTCGTAGGAGATCCGCGTCGAGGAGCCCTCGGGCGTGAAGCGCACGTTGACCGTCGCGCCGATGGTGCCGGGGGCGCCGGCACCGTCGAGCTTCATCACCAGCGACTCGTGCTCGACCAGGTCGCGCAGCGCGCACGACCCGGCGTACGTGCCCTTGATCGAGGCCACGCCGGCGGTCACCGTCATGGCATAGGCGTTCTCGCCCGTCGACTCGAGCCGCTCGCAGCCCGGGATGGTGCGGACCAGCACGGCGGGGTCGAGCAGCGCGTCCCACGCCTGCGCGACCGGTGCGGCCAGGACGAACTCTTGGGTGAACTTCATCGGGTCTTCTCCTCCGAGACGGGGGTGAGTTCGGTGTGGTCGTCGGCGTGGGCGAGGCGCAGCGCGAAGAGCTCGGACGGCGAGATCGGCATCGCCGTGATCGGGAAGCCCTCGGCGTCCTCGATCGCCGCGGCGAACACCGCGGCGGACGGGATCACGCCCGCCTCACCCGCTCCCTTGATGCCGAGCGGGTTGAGCGGCGAGGGCGTCTCGAGGTGGTCGATGTCGATCGTGGTCGGCACCTCGGTGACGTAGGGCATGAGGAAGTCCATGAACGAGGCGTTGAGCAGCTGCCCCGACTCGTCGTAGACCATCCGCTCGTAGAGCGCGCCGCCCACGCCCTGGGCCACGCCGCCGTGGATCTGGCCCTCGACGATCATCGGGTTGATGAGGTGGCCGCAGTCGTGGACCACGGCGTACTTGAGGATGGTGATCTCGGCGGTGTCCGGGTCGGTCTCCACGATCACCGCGTGCATGCCGTTGGCGAAGGTGGAGCGCTCGGGCGAGTAGAAGTCCTTGCCCTCCAGGCCGGGCTCGTCGTCCTCGGCCACCGGCGGCTTGCCCGGGTCGCCCACGGAGAACTGGGTGGCCGCCTTGGACGCCTCGTCGAAGGCGTAGCGCAGCGGGTTGGAGAGCACGGCGACGGTGCCGAGGTCGATCGTGGCGTCGGTGCCACGCACCGACACCACGCCATCGTTGATCTCGAGGTCGTCCTCGGACGCCTCGAGCGCCTCGGCCGCGATGCGCAGCGCCTTCTCGCGAGCCCGCAGCGAGGCGAGGTGGATCGCGGACCCGCTCATCACCGCCGCGCGCGAGGCGAAGGTGCCCACGGCGTACGGCATCTTGCGGGTGTCGCCGGTGGTGATCTCGACGTCCTCGAAGCGGACCCCGAGGGTGTCGGCGACGATCTGCGCGAAGGCGGTCTGGTGGCCCTGCCCCTGGGTGGTGAGGCCGGTCGCGACCTTGACCTTGCCGGAGGTCTCGATGTGCACGTGCGCGCCCTCGTAGGGGCCGACGCCGGTGCCCTCGACGTAGCAGGCCAGGCCGATGCCGACCCGTCGTCCCTGGGCGGCCATCTCGGCGCGGAAATCCTCGAACTCGTCCCAGCCCACCAGCGCCTTGAGCTTGGCCAGCGAGGCCGGGTAGTCGCCGGAGTCGTAGGTCAGCTCGCGGCCGTCCTGGAAGACCAGGCCGTGCTCGTAGGGGAACTCGTCGGGCTGGATGAAGTTGGTGCTGCGGACCTCCGTGCGGTCCTTTCCGAGGTAGGCCGCGATGGCGTCCATCGTCCGCTCCATCACGAAGCACCCCTGTGGCCGGCCGGCGCCGCGGTAGGGGGTGACGATGACGGTGTTGGTGTAGAGCGACTCGAAGACGACGCGGTAGTTGAGCGGCTTGTAGGGGCCGAGCAGCTGGGTCGAGGTGATGATCGGGACGATCAGTCCGTACGGCGTGTAGGCGCCGTGGTCGTGCCAGAACTCGACGTTGAGGCCGAGCAGCCGGCCGTCGTCGTCGAAGCCGACCTCGACGTGGTGGACCGGGGCGCGCTCGTGGGCCGAGGAGATGAAGTGCTCGCGCCGGTCCTCGGTGAACTTCACCGGGCGGCCCAGCGTCATCGCGGCGAGCGGCACCAGCAGCTCCTCGGGCCACGGGTGGTTGATCTTCACGCCGAAGCCGCCGCCGACGTCGGGGGTGATCACGTCGACCTTGGCGAGGTCGAGGCCGAGCTTGGCGGCGACGCAGCCGCGCACGCCGGTCGAGGTCTGGGTCGACGACCACACCGTGAGGCGGCTGGTGTCGGGGTCCCAGCGGGCCACGGTGCCGCGGCCCTCCATCGGCGTGCAGGCCGAGCGCTCGATGTCGAGCTCGAGGGTGAGGGTGTGCGGGGCGTCGGCGATCGCGGCGCGGGCGTCACCGTTCTCCTGCTCCATCCGCGCCCCGACGTTGCCCGGCACGTCGTCGTGGACGAGGCGGTCCGCCGCGCGGGCGGCGGCGATCCCGACGACGGGCTCGAGGTGGTCGTAGTCGACGCGGATCCGCGCGACCGCGTCCTCCGCGACGTAGCGGTCGACGGCGACGACGAAGGCGATCGCCTCGCCGACGTAGTTGACCTCGTCCTTCGCCAGGGCGTACTGCGTGCGCCCGTGCGTCAGCGTCGGGTGCGGGATCAGCAGCGGCAGCGGCTCGGCCATCGCGTCGGCCAGGTCGTCGTAGGTCCACACCGCGAGCACGCCCTCGACGTCGAGCACGTCGGAGACGTCGATGTCGATGATCCGCGCGTGGGCGTGGGGCGAGCGCAGCACGGCGGCGTGCAGCAGGCGCGGGTCGTCGTGGAGCAGGTCGTCGACGTAGCGCCCCTGGCCGCGGAGGAACCGCTGGTCCTCGACGCGCGCGACCTTGGTGCCGAAGAGCTTGGTGGTCATGAGCGCTCCTCGGTGATCTCAGCGGCGCGCAGGACGGACTTCACGATGTTCTGGTAGCCCGTGCAGCGGCAGAGGTTGCCCGCGATCATCTCCCGCGCCTCGTCCTCGGACGGGTCGGGGTTGTCGCGCAGGCCGGCGGTGATCGTGGTCAGGAAGCCCGGCGTGCAGAAGCCGCACTGCAGCCCGTGGCAGTCGGAGAACGCCTGCTGCACCGGCGAGAGCGAGCCGTCGGCCTCGGTCAGCCCCTCGACCGTGGTGATCTCGGCGTCGACCGCGGACACCGCGAGCATCAGGCACGAGCGCATCGGCCGGCCGTCGACCAGGACGGTGCACGCACCGCACACGCCGTGCTCGCAGCCGACGTGCGTGCCGGTCAGCCCGCAGGCGTGGCGCAGCGCGTCGGAGAGTAGCCGCCGCGCGGGCACCTGCACCTCGTGGACGGAGCCGTTGACGTGCAGCCGGACGTCGTGGACCTGCTCGGTCATGGGGTCGTCACCCTTCCGGCCCGCGAGCGGGCGTCGTCGATCGCGGCGGCGAGCACGCGCGTGGCCAGCACCTTCACCAGGTGGGCGCGGTAGTCGGCGCTGGCGTGGATGTCCTCGGCCGGCTCCAGCTCGGCGAGGGCAGCGGTGGCCGCGTCGTCGAGGTGGTCGGTCACGTCGACCACCGTCGGCACGTCGTTCACCGAGACGAAGCCCAGGCGGGCGCTCGTGACGTCGTCACCGTCGCACTCGACCAGGGCGGCCACGCCGACCATGGCGTAGTCGCCGTGCCGTCGCGCGATCTCCTCGAAGGCGACCCCGCCGCGGGGCGACAGCGCCGGGAAGAACGCCTCGACGGCGATCTCGTCGTGCGCCAGCGTCGACTCGAGCGGGCCGGCGAACAGCTCCGCTGCCGGGATCGTACGACGACCGCGCACCGACGCGACGTCGACGGATCCCTCCAGGAGCCGCAGCACCATCGGCATCTCGGCTGCCGCGTCGGCGTGCACCAGGGAGCCCACCGTGGTCCCGCGGTTGCGGATCGTCGGGTGCGCGACGTGGCTCAGCGCGAGGGCGAGCAGCGGCTGGGACGCGGCCGCCTCGGTCGAGGCCAGCACGTCGGCGTGCCGGGCGAGCGCCCCGATCCGCACCCCGGAGGCATCCACGTGGATGCCTCCGAGGTCCGGCAGGGCGTTGATGTCGACCAGCATCGACGGGGCGGCGAGCCGCATGGACAGCAGCGGGACCAGGGACTGGCCACCGGCCAGCACCTTCGCCCCCGGCTCCCCCGCGAGGGCGGTCAGTGCTTCCTCGAGGGTGGACGGACGCTGGTAGGCGAAGGGTGCGGGCTTCACGGTGTTACTGCGCCTCCCCTGTGCTCTTGTGGGCACCGGCGTCGCCGGTGTCTCCCTCGGGGTGGCTCAGGTTGCGCGTGACGCCGCCGGCGCCCTCGCCGCCGCGGCCCTTGACCATGTGGAAGAACACGATGACCAGGATCGTGCCCAGCGCGATGCCGCCGAGCTCGAAGTCGTCACCGAAGGTGAGGGTGACGCCACCGATGCCCGCGATGAGTCCGGCCGCGAGGCCGACCATGTTGACCGGGTTGCCGAAGTCGACGTTGTTCTCCACCCAGATCTTGGCTCCCACGAGTCCGATCATCCCGTAGAGCACAACCGTGATCCCGCCGAGGACCCCGCCGGGCGTCGCGTTGACGACCGCGCCGAACTTGGGGCACAGGCCCAGCAGGATCGCGACGACCGCGGCGACGTAGTAGGCGGCGGTGGAGTAGACCCGCGTCGCCCCCATGACGCCGATGTTCTCGGCGTACGTCGTGGTCGGCGAGCCGCCGAACGCGCTGGCGAAGGCGGTCGCGATGCCGTCGGCACCGATCGCGCGGCCCATGTAGGGGTCGAGGTTCTGGCCGGTCATCTCGGCGACGGCCTTGACGTGGCCGGTGTTCTCGGCGACGAGGGCGATCACGCCCGGCAGCACGAGCAGGATGGCGGTGAGGGAGAACGACGGGCCGTGAACGACGGAGACGCCGTCGGCCAGCGTGCCGCTCGGCAGGCCGATCCAGTCGGCGGCCTGGACGCCGGCCCAGGAGACGCGGTCGTGCTCGGTGGCCTCGACGGCGCCGCCGAGGACGGAGGTGATCGGGCCGAAGACCGTGTCGGCCACGAACGAGAGCAGGTAGCCGAAGATCAGGGCCAGGAAGACCGCGATGCGCGACCAGAAGCCCGGCAGCGCGACGGCGGCGAAGACCATGAAGGCCGCGGTCAGCAGCGCGATCCACTGGTCCTGCGGCCAGTAGATGCCGGCCACGACCGGGGCGAGGTTGAAGCCGATCAGCATGACGACGGCGCCGGTGACGGCGGGCGGCAGGATGCGGTGGATCAGCTCCGCGCCGGCGAAGTGGACGAGCACTCCGACAGCGGCGAGCACGAGTCCACCGACCAGGATCGCGCCCGTGACGTACGACGAGTCGTTGCCCTCGTCGAGCATGCGGATCGCCGCGACGGAGGCCACGAACGACGCGCTCGTGCCGAGGTAGCTCGGCACCCGGTTCTGCACGATGAGCAGGAAGAGGATCGTGCAGAGACCCGAGAACATGATGGCGAGGTTGGCGTCGAGCCCCATGACGAGGGGGAAGACGAAGGTGGCGCCGAACATGGCGACCACGTGCTGGGCACCCAGACCGATGGTCTTGCCCCACGGCAGCCGCTGGTGCGGGAGCACCGCTTCGCCGGGCGCCGGATCGACCACGTCCCACTTGAACATCGACATGTGCAGCCTCCAGATTTTGCAGGGGTGGGTACCCGAGAAACCACAAACTAGTGCGCCACATCACACACCCTCACTGGCGACATCTGCCGAAGGAACGCCGGGTGTGATGACAAGTTCTTCGGCGGGTCCACCCGACCTCGTACGCTCCGCGGCATGGGTCTCCCGCTCACGGTCGAGGACTGGCCGTCCCCTCCGACCCGCACGCAGCGACTCCTCCTGCGTCCGCCGGAGCAGTGGTTCGGCGTACGGCAGCCGGGCTGATGCACGTCCGTCGGGCGACCGCCGCGGACGCGCCCCGCCTGTCGTACGTCGCCGAGCAGGCGTACTCGGCCTACCTGCCGCGCATGGGTGGGAAGCGTCCGGGGCCGATGGACACCGACTACGCGGCTGCCGTCACGGGGACCGAGGCGTGGGTGGCCTCGGTGGACGGGGAGGTCGTCGGCTTCCTGCTGCTGGTCGCCGAGGACGACGGGATGCTCCTGGAGAACGTCGCCGTGCTGCCGTCGCACGCAGGCAGGGGCATCGGGCGTGCGCTGCTCGTCCTGGCCGAGGAGCGCGCCGTCGGCGCCGGCCACTCGCGGATCAGGCTCTACACGCACGAGACGATGGTGGCGAACCAGGCGCTCTATGAGCGCATCGGCTACGTCGAGACCTGCCGGGCGACCGCGCACGGGTTCACCCGGGTCTTCTACGAGAAGACGCTCTGACCTCAGGCGGGCGAGAGCATCGCGCCGTCCACCCACATCTCCACGATCGCCCAGCCTCCGTCGTCCGGCGTGGCCACGCAGATGCGCCCGTCGAACCTGTCCTCGATGCGGCGCCAGCCCAGGAGGAGGGCGGCCTGTCGACCGTAGGGGCCGTCGTACCACGCGTGCTTGAGCAGTGGCGGCTGGATCTCGGCCGCCTGCTTCGGCTCCCCGACCTGGCGGGCGCGGGTGGCCGCGACCCGCTCGGCGAGGTTCTCGGTGCGTTCGGGGCGCGTCCGCCTGTTCATCCCGCCGGCCATTCCGGCAGCCTATCTCGTGTTAGAACAGAGTTGCGAATAGTAGTCAGCACGAATAGCATGGGGGCACGTTCCATGGAGTGACCGGGTGGTCGATGGCCGGGCTGGTGGGGCGAGTTGCGAGGGTGACGTAATAGTCCGGGTGCCCGGGCCTCCAGGAGCGACGACCGTCAAGTGTCACGCGCGTGCGTGGCGTACGTCGTCGTCGTCGGAGGAGGCAGCCTCGTGGGTCATCCGATCGTGGCCGTGGTCTCCGACGTCCGTGCCCTGTTGAAGGCGGTGGCGGGGGCGAACCCGACCTTCATGAGCGTCGAGGAGAAGGCGACGGCGCTGACGGAGCTGGTGCGGGCGGAGGGGCAGCTGGCCGAGCTGCGGCTGCGGGTGCTGGCCGGCGCCGGGGACCTGGCCGACTCGACCGGGGCGAAGGACGCCGCGGCGTGGCTGGCGCACCGGACCCGGACGCGGTTCGGCGACGCGCGAGCCGACCTCGCTCTTGCCTCGGCGTTGGATCGGGAGCTTCCGGTGCTGGCGGCCGGGATGCGCGACGGGGTGGTGACCCTCGACCAGGCGCACGTGATCCGCCGCGCGCTCGCCGCGCTGCCCTCGTCCGTCGAGGCCGAGACGGTCGCTCGTGCCGAGGCCCACCTGGTCGAGCGGGCCGGTGAGTTCGGGCCGAAGGAGCTGGGCCGGATCGGACGCCGGATCCTCGACGTCGTCGCCCCCGACATCGCCGAGCAGGCCGAGGCCGAGCGCCTCGCCGCCCTCGAAGCCCACGCCGCCGACCGGACCCGGATGACGATGCGCAGGCTCGGCGACGGGACCACTCGCATCTCCGCACTGGTGCCCGACGCGACCGCGACCCGCCTCGCGACGTACCTCGAGGCCTTCACCAACCCCCGCGCGAGCCGTGACGACCAGGCCCGCGCGGGCGGCTCCGGGGACCCGTTCACCCGGCTGCCCTACCCCAAGCGCCTCGGTCAGGCATTCGGCCAGCTCCTCGAGACCATCGACCCGACCCGGCTCCCCGTCCACGGCGGCGACGCCACCACCGTCATCGTCACCATCCCGCTGGCCTCCCTCAAGGCCGACCTCGCCACCGCCGACCTCCTCGGTGCCGGCCTCGTGCCCGGTGACGACCTCACCGGCGACCGCATCACCGCCAGCCAGGCCCGCCGGCTGGCCTGCACCGCGAAGGTCCTCCCCGCCGTCCTCGACGGCACCAGCCTGCCCCTCGACCTCGGCCGCGCGAAGCGGCTCTTCACCCCCGCCCAACGCAAAGCACTCCTGCTCCGCGACCAGACCTGCCGCGCCGAACACTGCGACACCCCCGGCACCTGGTGCGACGCCCACCACCACGACCCCTGGCACCACGGCGGTCGAACCGACCTGACCAACGCGGTCCTGCTCTGCCAGCACCACCACCACCG
>NZ_JAOPWY010000130.1 GCF_025965415.1 Nocardioides sp. | reverse complement strand
GACGTGACCCTTCTCGACACCGACCTCGAAAAGCTGCGGATGTCGTTATGGCGCTACAAAAACCGGGTGCACTGCCTCGCGTCCTCCAAGCTGGCCATCCAGCAGCAGGTCATGGAGGCAGACATGGTGATCGGCGCGGTGCTGATCCCGGGCGCCGCGGCTCCCAAGCTGGTCAGCAACGAGCTGGTCTCGCGGATGAAGCCGGGCTCGGTGCTCGTCGACATCGCGATCGACCAGGGCGGCTGCTTCGAGGACTCCCACGCCACCACGCACGACGACCCGACCTACGAGGTCCACAACTCGGTCTTCTACTGCGTGGCCAACATGCCGGGCGCCGTGCCCAACACCTCGACGTACGCCCTCACCAACGCGACGCTGCCCTACGTCGTGGCACTGGCGGACAAGGGCTGGATGCAGGCACTGCGCGACGATCGAAGCCTGGCGCTCGGCCTCAACACCCACGCGGGCCAGCTGACCAACGGCCCGGTGGGTGACGCCGTCGGCATCGAGTCGGTGGGACTCGACACCATCCTGCGGTGACAACCTGTTGACTGGTGGGGTGACGCTGGGCCGCGCCGTACGCACCTACCTCGACCACCTCGCGGTCGAGCGCGGCCTCGCGGCCAACACGCTCAGCTCCTACCGGCGTGACCTGGCCCGCTACGACGAGTTCCTCGCCACCCAGGGCATCGACGACCTGGACGCGGTCACCGAGGCGACGGTGGCCGCGTTCCTCGTCAGCCTGCGCGAGGGGAGCGAGGGCCACCAGCCCCTGAGCGCGACCTCGGCGGCGCGGACCGTGGTGGCCGTGCGCGGGTTCCACAAGTTCGCGGTGTCCGACGGCCTGGCGCAGGCCGATCCGGCGGCGGCCGTGAAGCCGCCGACGCCGGCCAAGCGGCTGCCCAAGGCGCTGCCGCTGTCGGACGTCGAGGCCATCCTGGACGCGGCCGGGGCGCCGGACACCCTGCTGGCGCTGCGCGACCGGGCCCTGCTCGAGCTGCTCTACGGCACGGGGGCGCGGATCTCCGAGGCGGTCGGTCTCGACATCGACGACCTGGACCCGGTCGACGGCACCGTGCTGCTGCGCGGCAAGGGCGGCAAGGAGCGACTGGTGCCGGTGGGCGGCTACGCCCGCGAGGCGGTCGCGGCGTACCTGACCCGGGCCCGCCCGGATCTCGTCGGCGCGGGCCGGGGCGGCCCGGCGATGTTCCTCAACTCCCGCGGCGGACGGCTGTCGCGCCAGAGCGCCTGGTCGGTGCTGGTGAAGGCGGCGGAGCGGGCCGGGGTGACCGCATCGGTGTCGCCGCACACGATGCGCCACTCGTTCGCCACCCACCTCCTCGACGGCGGCGCGGACGTGCGAGTCGTCCAGGAGCTCCTCGGGCACGCCTCCGTCACGACGACGCAGGTCTACACGCTCGTGACGGTCGACAACCTGCGCGAGGTCTTCGCCACCGCCCACCCGCGGGCGAGGGAATGACCACTCGGCTGCGGCTGCTCGACGGGGTCTCGTGGAACGAGGTCGCGCTGCCGGGGGACCGGGTGGGCGCGCTCCTCGCCGCGCTCGTGGCCGAGCACTCCGGCGTCAGCGACGGGAGGCTGGTCGAGGAGATCTGGCCCGATTCCGTGCCGGTCCACCCGGCCAAGGCGTTGCAGGTGCTGGTGTCGCGGGCCCGCTCCGCGACCTCGCCCGGGACCATCCGGCGCCTCGACGGCGGCTACCGGCTCGGGATCCCCGACGACGACGTGGACGCCAGGGCGCAGGAGTCGGCGCTCGCGGGCGCCCGTGCGGCCCTGGCCGACGTGCGCCGCGCCGGGGTGCGGTGTCGTACCTCCGCGCGGGTGATGAGGCTGACGGCGAGGTCCAGGCGCCGCCGCATGGCTCCGGAGAAGGCCGAGATGGGCTTGGCGGCCGCCTCGGCGAGGTCGAACTGCTCGAGCAGGTGCGCCCCCCGCTCGCAGATCGTGTTCCACATCTGACCCCGGGTGCGGGGGTCGAGGGCGGTCGTCGGCTCGTCGAGGAGGATGAGCGGGGGACGGCCGTCGACCGCTCGCTGGAAGGTCTTGACGAGGCCCTCGGCCCGCACGGCGGGCGTGGAGGTGTGTGGTGTGTGCATGCCGTCGAGCGTGCGGCGCCCCGGCTTCACCGCGGTTTCACGGCGCCCACGACGGTTTCACCAGCGCCACCTGCGCCGGTTCGACGTCCTGGTGGTTGGATCGACGCATGCCGGACCCAGTGCGCCTCGACACCCGGGTCCCGACGGGCGCCGACACCGACACGGTGTACGACGCCTTCGCCGGGTGGGTGGACGACCAGGGACTGGCGCTCTACCCGCACCAGGACGAGGCCGTCATCGAGATCCTCGGCGGCAACCACGTCATCCTCGCCACCCCGACCGGGTCGGGGAAGTCGCTGGTGGCCGTCGGTGCCCACGTGGCGGCGCTCGCGCAGGACAAGGTGAGCTTCTACACCGCGCCCATCAAGGCGCTGGTGAGCGAGAAGTTCTTCTCCTTGATCGAGGTCTTCGGTGCCGACAACGTCGGGATGCTCACCGGCGACGCCGCGGTCAACCCCGACGCCCCCATCATCTGCTGCACTGCCGAGGTGCTGGCCAACATCGCCCTGCGCGAGGGGCGTGCGGCCGACGTCGGCCTCGTCGTGATGGACGAGTTCCACTTCTACTCCGAGCACGACCGCGGCTGGGCCTGGCAGGTGCCGCTGCTCGAGCTGCTCGACGCCCAGTTCCTGCTGATGTCGGCCACCCTGGGCGACGTGTCCTTCTTCGTCGAGGACCTGAAACGCCGCACTGGCCGCGACACCGTCGTGGTCGACGACGCCGAGCGCCCGGTGCCGCTGAGCTTCCGATGGTCGATGGAACCGCTCGACGACACGCTGGAGGAGCTGGTCACCACCGGCCAGGACCCCGTCTACGTCGTGCACTTCACCCAGGCCGCGGCCGTCGAGCACGCGACCAACCTGCTCAAGTCCCGCCTCGGCTCGGCCGGCGGGGGCCTCAAGGTCGACAAGGACGCCATCGCCGCGCGGATCGGCGCCTTCCGCTTCGGCGCCGGCTTCGGCAAGACCCTGTCGCGCCTGGTCCGCAACGGCATCGGCGTCCACCACGCCGGGATGCTGCCCAAGTACCGCCGGCTGGTCGAGACGCTCGCGCAGTCCGGGCTGCTGCGGGTCATCTGCGGCACCGACACGCTCGGGGTCGGCATCAACGTGCCCATCCGCACCGTGCTCTTCACCGGGCTGGCCAAGTTCGACGGGACCCGCCAGCGGGTGCTCCGGACGCGGGAGTTCCAGCAGATCGCAGGCCGGGCCGGCCGCGCGGGCTACGACACCGCCGGCTACGTCGTCGTACAGGCTCCCGAGTTCGTCATCGAGAACGAGCAGGCCAAGGCCAAGATCGCCGCCCGCCAGGCCGCGGGCAAGAAGAAGTCGAAGGTCCAGCTCAAGAAGGCGCCCGAGGGCACGGTCGTGTGGACCGAGCAGACCTTCGACAAGCTCGTGGCCGGGGTGCCGGAGCGGCTGACGAGCCGGATGAAGGTCGACAACGCGATGCTGGTCAACGTGATCTCCCGCGAGGAGGACGCCTTCGCGGTCATGAGACGGCTGGTCACCGACAACCACGAGGACCGGCGCGGGCAGCTGCGGCTCGCCCGTCGGGCGCTGCGACTGACGCGCTCCCTCGTGCGCACCGGCATCGTCACCCGGCTGCCGGAGGTCGACCGCTTCGGGCGCCGCTACGTGCTGGCGGTCGACCTGCCCGCGGACTTCGCGATCAACCAGCCGCTGGCGCACTTCGCGCTGGCCGCCTTCGACGTGCTCGACCCGGAGGCCGAGACGTACGCCCTCGACGTGATCTCGATCGTCGAGTCGGTGCTGGAGGCGCCGCGCCAGATCCTGATGGCGCAGCAGCACGCCGCCCGCGGCGATGCGATCGGCGAGATGAAGGCCGACGGGCTCGAGTACGACGAGCGGATGGCGCTGCTGGAGGAGGTCACCTGGCCGCAGCCGCTGCGCGAGCTCCTCGAGGCCCTCTACGAGACCTACCGGCAGACCCACCCCTGGCTCCCGGAGGACGCCCTCTCGCCGAAGTCGGTCGTGCGCGAGATGTGGGAGAACGGGATGGGGTTCACCGACTTCGTCGGCCGCTACCAGCTCGCCCGCTCCGAGGGCCTGGTGCTGCGCTACCTCACCGACGCCTACCGCACGCTGCGCCACTCCGTGCCCGAGGCGCACCACGCCCCGGAGGTCGAGGACGTCATCGAGTGGCTGGGGGAGACGGTGCGCCAGACCGACTCCTCGCTCCTCGACGAGTGGGAGGCGCTGTCGGACCCCGACCACGTCTCGAGCGCCGTCGCGCACCACGAGCCGCCGCCACCGCCCCGGCCGCTGTCGAAGCAGGAGCGCCCGTTCCGGGTGATGCTGCGCAACGCGATGTGGGCCCGGGTCGACGCGGTGTCGCGCGACGACCTCGACACGCTCGTACGCCTCGAGCGTGCCGCCGCCGACCGCACCGACCCCCCGCGCCAGGTCGTCGTCGGGCGCTCCGTCTGGGACGCGGCGCTCGAGGACTACTACGCCGACCACGACTCCGTGCTCACCGACGGCGACGCCCGCGGACCCGACCTCCTGCTGGTCGGGGAGGAGCGCGTCGGCGAGCCCGTGGGCGCCGAGGAGGGCCTGACGTCGCGGGTGCGCGACCTGCGCCAGACCATCCACGACCCGGAGTCCGACCACGACTGGGTGATCGAGGCGATCGTCGACTGCGACGCCACCGACGAGGCCGGCGAGCTGGTGCTCGCGACGGTGGCGATGCGCCGCCTGGGCGGTTGATGGTCGACAGTGGAGCCGTGCGACCGTAGGTCGGGCCTGTGGCTGCACCGTCGTGACAGCAATTCGCGCAACTGTCGACGTGTCGACAAAGCTCGCGGCTCCCGGCGTGATCCAATCGGAGTCAGGTCGAAAAGCCAGGTCGATGCGTGGAGGAGCGGACATGAGCGGTGCGGGCGGATTTCCCGGTTCGAACGTCGGGAGCAGTGCGTCCGAGATGCCGCCGATGGTCCGACGACCTCAGCCGCACCCGCCCGCCCAGCCTTCCCCCCGAGACGAGCACACCGTGACCATGCCGATCCCCTTCGAACGCCCCGCCCCCGAGTCGGTGAGCGAGCCCGACGCCGCAGCCGAGGTCGCCGCCACGGCGCCGCTCGGCCCGACGGGCCGCCCGATGCCGGTCTTCCCGGAGCCGGCGCCCCTCACCCAGCACGGCGGCGCGCGCGTCATCTCGATGTGCAACCAGAAGGGTGGGGTCGGCAAGACCACCACCACGATCAACCTCGGTGCGTCGCTGGCCGAGTTCGGGCGCAAGGTGCTCCTGGTCGACTTCGACCCGCAGGGGTCGCTCTCGGTCGGCCTGGGCCTCAACCCGCACGAGATGGACCTAACGATCTACAACCTGCTGATGCAGCGCGACGTCACCCTCGACGAGGTCGTGGTCCCCTCCGGCATCGAGGGCATGGACCTGCTGCCCTCCAACATCGACCTGTCGGCCGCCGAGGTGCAGCTGGTGCACGAGGTCGCCCGCGAGCAGACCCTCCAGCGGATCCTGGCGCCGGCGCTCGAGCAGTACGACATCATCCTCATCGACTGCCAGCCGTCGCTGGGGCTGCTGACCGTCAACGCGCTGACCGCCTCCGACGGGGTGATCGTCCCGCTGGAGTGCGAGTACTTCGCGCTGCGAGGCGTGGCGCTGCTCAAGACCACGATCGACAAGGTCCGCGAACGGCTCAACCCCAAGCTCGAGATCGACGGCGTGCTCGGCACGATGTTCGACGGGCGCACGCTGCACAGCCGCGAGGTGATGGAGCGCCTGGTCTCGGCGTGGGGCGACACCGTCTTCCACACCGTGATCCGCCGCACCGTGAAGTTCTCCGACGCCACCGTCGCCGGCGAGCCGATCACGTCGTACGCCTCGACCTCGACCGGCGCCGACGCCTACCGCTCGCTCGCGAGGGAGGTGCTCACCCGGTGGCCCGCCGAGTGAGCATGCCGGCCGCGGACGACCTGTTCCGCCCCACCACCGACACCGAGCAGCCCGCCCCGGAGCAGCGTCCCCGCCGGGTCCGGGCCGTCGCCGACGACACCGAGGCCACCGAGGCCGCCCCGAAGCGGCCGAGCGGCCGGGTGCGCCACGACGAGAAGATGACGGTCTACGTCACCGAGGACGAGCTGCTCGACATCGAGCACGCCCGCCTGACCCTGCGCCGCCACCACGGGCTGGCGGTCGACCGCGGTCGACTCGTGCGCGAGGCCCTGGCGCTGGTGCTCGCCGATCTCGAGGCCCAGGGTGTCGACAGCCCCCTGGTCCAGCGACTGCTGGACGAGTGAGCCAGACCCCCGACCTGGTCACCGGTGCAGCGCTCGAACCCGGGAGCGAGGCCCCGGCGTTCGCCGTACGCCTGGACAACTTCGAGGGACCCTTCGACCTGCTGCTCGGCCTGATCGCCAAGCACAAGCTCGACATCACCGAGGTCGCGCTGTCGCAGGTCACCGACGAGTTCATCGCCCACGTCAAGACCCTCGGCGTCGTGTGGGACCTCGAGGAGACGACGTCCTTCCTCGTGGTGGCGGCGACGCTGCTCGACCTCAAGGCGGCGCGCCTGCTGCCGCAGGGGGACGTGGAGGACGAGGAGGACCTGGCCCTCCTGGAGGCCCGGGACCTGCTGTTCGCCCGGCTCATGCAGTACCGCGCGTTCAAGCTGGTCGCGTCGGTCTTCGAGGAGCGGCTCGCCTCCGAGTCGCTCCGCCACGCGCGCGCCGTGGGGCTGGAGGAGCGCTTCGCGACGTTGCTCCCCGAGGTGCTCATCGGCATCGGGCTCGAGCAGTTCGCCCAGCTGGCGGCGCGGGCGATGGAGCCCAAGCCGGTCCTCGAGGTCTCGCTCCACCACATCCATGCCGCCAAGGTGAGCGTGCGCGAGCAGGCGCAGATCGTCGTCGACCGCCTGCGCCGCAGCGGCACGATGACCTTCCGCGCCCTGTGCGGCGACTCGCCCGACCGGCTCACCACCGTCGCGCGGTTCCTCTCCCTGCTCGAGCTGTTCCGCGAGGGCTCGGTGTCCTTCGACCAGGTGACGCCCCTGGGTGAGCTGACCGTGCGGTGGACGGGCGCGGAGGACGGCGACGTCGAGATCGACGACGAGTTCGACGGCACGCCGTCCGCCGACGATGATGCAGACATGCCGCCCGCCGCTGACCCGGTGGACGAGCCCCAGGAGGACCAGTGAACGACCAGCCCGACACCACGCCCGACGTGGGCCCGCAGGACGGCTCCCAGGACGTCGCCCAGGACGTCGCCCAGGACGTCTCCCAGGACGTCGAGACCCTGGACGTGGCCGTCGCCGAGCTGCGGCCGGCCCTCGAGGCGATCTTGATGGTGACCGACGAGCCCCTCGACCAGGTGCGGCTCGCCTCCGTGGTGGGGCACCCCGTCGACGACGTCGAGGCCGCACTGGAGTCGCTGGCCGCGGAGTACGCCGAGCAGGGTCGCGGCTTCGACCTGCGCCCGGTCGCGGGTGGCTGGCGCTTCTACTCCCGGCCGGAGTTCGCCGGCGTGGTCGAGGCGTTCGTCCTCGACGGCCAGCAGGCGCGGTTGACCCAGGCCGCGCTGGAGACCCTCTCGGTCGTCGCCTACAAGCAGCCGGTGTCGCGGGCCCGGGTGTCGGCGATCCGTGGCGTCAACGTCGACGGCGTGATGCGCACGCTGCTGTCGCGCGGGCTCGTCGAGGAGGCCGGCCAGGACGAGCAGAGCGGCGCCAACCTCTATCGCACCACCTCCTACTTCCTCGAGCGGATCGGCATCAGCTCGATCGACGAGCTGCCCGAGCTCGCCCCCTACCTCCCCGACATGGACGACCTCGAGGACGAGCTGGCGAGCGTCGCCGGGCTCGACGCACCGCCGGCCCCGGAGGTCGCCGCCGAGCAGCCCGCACCCCCCGAGCACGCGCACGCCCACCACCCCTCGCCCCACAGCGGCGCCGGCACCGAGCCCGACGGCGGGACCGAGGTGTCATGAAGCCCCACGACGCCGATCCCTCCCAGCCGGCCTCGTTCCGTCCCGAGCCCGACGCCGACGGCACGATCCGGCTGCAGAAGCTGCTGGCCCAGTCCGGGGTCGCGAGCCGTCGCAAGTGCGAGGAGCTCATGCTCGACGGCCACGTCGAGGTCGACGGGGAGGTCGTCACGCGCCTCGGCACCAAGGTCGACCCGCACACCGCCGTCGTCCGGGTGAAGGGCAAGCGGCTGCCGCCGATCTCGCCCCACGTCTACCTCGTGCTCAACAAGCCGCGCGGCGTCGTGTCGACGATGAGCGACCCGGAGGGCCGCCGCAACCTCGGCGACCTGGTCGCCGACCGGCCCGAGCGGCTCTTCCACGTCGGCCGTCTCGACACCGACACCTCGGGGCTTCTGATCCTCACCAACGACGGTGACTTCGCCCAGCGCCTCGCGCACCCGTCGTACGAGGTGGACAAGACCTACGTCGCCGAGGTCGAGGGCGAGCTCCACAAGGGCGTCCTCAAGCAGCTCAAGGCCGGCGTGACCCTGGACGACGGCCCCGTCACGGTGTCGAGCGTGCGCATCGTGAGCGGGAGCCACGGTCGCAACGCCCATGACCGCACGATCGTCGAGCTGGTCATCCACGAGGGCCGCAACCGGATCGTGCGGCGGCTGCTCGAGCACGTCGGTCACCCGGTGACGCGCCTGACCCGCACCCAGATCGGCCCGGTGGGCCTCGGCAAGCTGCCGCTGGGGGAGATCCGCGAGCTGTCCCTCGACGAGCTCGGCGAGCTGATGGACAGCGCGCAGCTCTGAGGCGCGCCTTCGTTAGGCTGCGGGGGTGGCAGTCAGGGCAGTGCGTGGGGCGACCCAGCTGGAGGAGGACACCCGTGAGCACATGCTGGACCGGGTGGCCGAGCTCGTCATCGACGTGATGGCGGCCAACGGCCTGGTCGTCGACGACTTCATCTCGATCATCTTCACCGCGACCAGCGACCTGGTGAGCGAGTTCCCGGCCTACGCCGCCCGCCAGCTCGGCTTCTCCGACGTCCCGCTCGTGTGCGCGCGCGAGCTCGAGATCGAGGGCTCGATGCCTCGCGTGGTCAGGCTGATGGCGCACGTGGAGACCGACCTGCCGCGCGCCGACGTCACCCACGTCTACCTCCACGGTGCGGCCAACCTGCGCCGCGACCTGACGAAGACGACCAGCCATGACTGAGGACCTCCTGCCGGCCCTGACCGGGCCGGTCGAGGTCGTCGGCGCGGGTCTCATCGGCACCTCGATCGCGCTGGTGTGCCGCCGGCTCGGCCTCGACGTCGTCCTGCGCGACACCTCCGAGGAGAACATCCGCACGGCGTCCGGGCTCGGTGCCGGGCGGCCCGCGTCGTCCGGCGACCGTCCGCAGCTCGTCGTGGTGGCCGTGCCGCCCGCGGCGATCGCCGACGCGACGGTGGACGCGCTCCGGCGCACCGGTGCGGTGGTCACCGACGTCGGCAGCGTGAAGGCCGCGCCGCTCGCCGAGGTGGCCGCCCGGGTCGGTGCCGCCGAGCTGGCCCGCTACGTCGGGTCGCACCCGATGGCCGGCAGCGAACGCTCCGGTCCGCTGGCCGCCAGCGCCGCGCTCTTCGACGGACGCCCGTGGGCGGTGACGCCGCACGCCGGCGCCCGACCCGACGCCGTGGGCCTCGTGGAGTCCCTGGTCCTCGAGTGCGGTGCCGCCCCGCTCCGGATGGAGCCCGGCGAGCACGACCGCGCCGTCGCCCGTACGTCACACCTGCCGCACCTGGCGGCCGTGCTCGTGGCGGGACGGCTCGCGACCGCACCCGTCGAGCACCTGGCCCTGTCGGGGCAGGGCGTGCGCGACGTGACCCGGGTCGCTGCGAGTGATCCGGTGCTGTGGCAGCAGATCCTCGAGGCCAACTCGGGTGCCGTGCTCGACCTGCTGGGGGAGGTGCGCGCCGACCTCGACGCACTGATGACGGCGGTCGCCGCCGACGCCGGACCCGACCTCGTCGAGATCCTCGAGCGGGGCAACGCCGGCACGGCCGCCATCCCCGGCAAGCACGGTGGCCCGGCGCGCCCGACCCGCTCGGTCTTCGTCTCGGTGCCCGACCACCCCGGTGAGCTGGCGCGGCTCTTCGGCGACGCGGGCGAGATCGGCGTCAACATCGAGGACGTCCACATCGACCACGATCCCGGACGTCCGGTCGGTCTCACCGAGCTCGTGGTCGAGCAGGGGAGCGCCGAGCACCTGCTCGCCGCTCTCGAATCCCGCGGGTGGACCACTCACCGGTAACCTTCTCGCCCGTGAGCAGTGTCGACACCACCCCCCTCGGCAGGCCCGACCTCGTCATCGCCGTCGACGGCACCTCCGGATCGGGCAAGTCGAGCACCTCGCGCGGCGTGGCGACGCGCCTGGGCCTGCGCTACCTCGACACCGGTGCGATGTTCCGGGCGATCACGTGGTGGCTGCTGCGTGAGGGCGTCGACGTACAAGACGTGGCGGCGGTCGCCGCGGCAGCGGGACGCCCCGAGATCGTGTCCGGCACCGACCCGCTCGCACCCACCATCACCGTCGACGGCGTCGACGTCTCGGTCGAGATCCGCGGAGAGGACGTCACGGCCGCCGTCAGCCCCGTGAGCGCCGTGCCCGAGGTGCGGGCCAGGCTGCTCGAGCTCCAGCGCGCGGTCATCGGCGCAGGCGGCATCGTGGTCGAGGGACGCGACATCGGCTCCGTGGTGTGGCCGCAGGCCGAGGTGAAGGTCTACCTCAGCGCCGACCCCGACGCGCGGGCCGAGAGGCGAGCGGCCGAGCTGGGCGGCACCGACGTGGCGAGCACCCAGGAGTCGCTGCTGGCGCGCGACCGGATCGACTCGGGCCGGGCGACGGCGCCGCTGACGATGGCCGAGGGCGCGGTGCACGTCGACAGCACCCACCAGAGCCTGGTCGAGGTCATCGACACCATCGTCGCCCTGGCCGCTCGCGCCTCGTCGGGGGCCCGGGAGGGCTCGTGAGCGGGACCGACCTCCCCGCGAGCAGCGCCGACCACCCCTCCACCGGCCTGCTGCGCGCGCTCCGCCCGTCCGCGGCCTGGCTGATGCGTCGCCGCTGGCACGTCGCCGTGCACCACCCCGAGCTCGTCCCGGCGAGCGGCGGGGTGATCCTCGCCTCCAACCACGTGGGCCTCGTCGACGGCCCGCTGCTGGCGACCTTCGCCCCGCGACCCGTGCACGCGCTCACCAAGCTCGAGATGTTCGAGGGTCGGGTCGGCGGGTTCCTGCGCCGCACCGGCCAGATCCCCCTGGACCGCTACGCCCCCGACCCCGCTGCGATCCGCACGTCCCTGCGCGTGATCCGCGACGGGGGAGTGGTCGGCATCTTCCCCGAGGGCACCCGCAGCAGCGGCGAGCTCCAGCGGTTCCACCACGGCGCGGCCTACCTCGCGCTCGTCACCGGCGCCCCCGTCGTACCCGTCACGCTGATCGGCACTTGGCCGTCACCCGACGGCTCGAGCTCCCTGCCCGAGCCCGGCAGCGACATCGACCTCGTCTTCGGACGTCCGTGGCACACGACACAGGAGCCCTGGCCGCGCACCCGGGAACACGTGCGGGCCACCTCGGTGTTGTTGCGAGGACACATGCTGTCCGAGCTGGACAGCGCCCTCTCGCAGACGCGCCGATCCTTGCCCTGGCCCCTTCCTGCGGGACAATCCGAGGACGACCCCGACACCGGGCTCGTCGAGCATTCGAAAGAGCTGTGATCTCGCATGACTGAGTACGACACCGAGCGCGACGCGGCCGGGTCCGCCGACGCCGGCCCCACGCCCGTCCTGGCCGTGGTGGGCCGCCCCAACGTGGGCAAGTCGACCCTCGTCAACCGGATCATCGGCCGTCGCGAGGCCGTCGTGGAGGACCGTCCCGGGGTCACCCGCGACCGGGTCTACTACGACGCCAACTGGAACGGACGCGCCTTCACTGTCGTCGACACCGGCGGCTGGGACCCCGACGCGCGCGGCATGGCCGAGAGCATCCGTGCCCAGGCCGAGGTCGCGGTGACCCTGGCCGACGCCGTGCTCTTCGTGGTCGACGCGACCGTCGGCATCACCGACGCCGACGAGGCCGTCGTACGCATCCTGCGGGCGTCGGGCAAGCCCGTCGTGCTCGCGGCCAACAAGGTCGACGACCAGCGCACCGAGGCCGAGGCCTACGGGCTGTGGAACCTCGGCCTCGGCGAGCCCTACTGCGTGTCCGCGCTCCACGGTCGCGGGTCGGGCGACATGCTCGACGCCATCCTCGAGGCGCTGCCGGAGACCCCCGCGCAGTCCTTCGAGGAGGTCGGCGGCCCGCGCCGCATCGCGATCGTCGGCAAGCCCAACGTCGGCAAGTCCTCGCTGCTCAACATGCTGGCGCGCGAGGACCGGGTCGTCGTCGACAACGCTGCCGGCACCACGGTCGACCCCGTCGACGAGCTGATCACCCTCGGCGACCGCACCTGGCGCTTCATCGACACCGCGGGCATCCGCAAGCGGGTCAACCAGGCCTCCGGCCACGAGTACTACGCGTCGCTGCGCACCACGACGGCCATCGACCGCGCCGAGGTGGCGGTCCTGGTGCTCGACGCCAGCGAGACCGTCTCCGAGCAGGACATGCGGATCATCCAGACCATCCGCGACGCGGGCCGGGCGATGATCATCGCCTTCAACAAGTGGGACCTGGTCGACGAGGAGCGCCGCTACTACCTCGAGCGCGAGATCGAGCGCGACCTCGTGCAGCTCAAGTGGGCGCCCCGGATCAACTTCACCGCCCGCACCGGCTGGCACGTCGACCGGCTCGTCCCGGCGATCGAGAAGGCCCTCGAGGGCTGGGAGACGCGCATCGGCACGGGCGCGCTCAACACCTTCCTCGGTCGCCTCGTCGCTGAGCACCCGCACCCCGTGCGCAGCGGCAAGCAGGCCCGGATCCTCTTCGCCACGCAGCCGTCGACGGCGCCGCCGACCTTCGTGCTCTTCACGACCGGCAAGCTCGACGCGTCCTACGAGCGCTTCATCGAGCGCCGGCTCCGTGAGGAGTTCGGCTTCACGGGCACGCCGATCGTGATCCAGCAGAAGCCGCGCGAGAAGCGCAAGCGCTGACGCCGTACGACGTCAGGGCGTGAGCCCCGCGGCGCGCAGCCAGTCCATCGGGTCGACGGGACTGCCGGCGTCGGGGCGCACCTCCAGGTGCAGGTGGGGGCCGGACGAGTTGCCGGTCGAGCCCACGGTCCCGACCGGGTCGGCGACCTCGACCTGCTGGCCGGTGCTGACCGCGACGTCGGTCTGGTGGCAGTACCAGATCTCCGTCCCATCGGGCAGCGTGACGATGGTGCGCAGGCCGTAGGGCCCCGACCAGGCGACCTCGGTGACCTCGCCCGCGGCGACCGCGACGATCTCGTCCCCCAGGGACGCCCCGAAGTCCTGGCCGCCGTGCTCGGCCTCCCAGAGCGGACCGGTGAGACCGAAGCCCGCCGACAGCCGGTAGGACGCCAGCGGCAGCACGGCGCGTACGTCGTCCGGGTCGCCGGTGTAGCCGTAGGTCGCGAGCACGGCCTTGCGGCCCACGAGGGCGCGCTCGCGCGCGTCGGCACGCCGGTTGAGGAGCAGCAGGCTCTGCTGGCGCTCGCGCAGCTGTTGCGCCAGCTCGGCGGAAGCGCTGTGCCGGGCGCTGGCACGCACGTCGGTCTCGGGAGTCGCGGCATCGGCGTGGGGCGCGAGGAGGCTCAGTCCGAGGGCTGTTGCGACGACAGCGACCAGCAGACCGGCCTGGCGCGGCAGAGATGACACGGTGGACCCCCACAGGTTGATGACTCATCCTGTGCCGGCGCCCCGGCCCGGTCAGCCGATCGCCGCCAAATGGCCCGCACGGACTACGCCCGGCTCCCGATCGACACCGCGGAACCGGCCAGGCGGCCTGATGGGCGGGTCGATTCTGTGGCGGCCGGAGGCCTGCGGTAGTGTTCGGGACGCTCCACAGGCCTCGTGCCGGGAGCGTTCGGGCTGTAGCGCAGCTTGGTAGCGCACTTGACTGGGGGTCAAGGGGTCGCAGGTTCAAATCCTGTCAGCCCGACCGAGTAGTAGCCCCTGACCTGCGGAAACGTCGGTCAGGGGCTACTTGCTTCTTGAGTCAGATCGCCTTGTGTCGCGTTTACGTACCGAAAACCCCTTCCGGTACGACCTCTCTAGACCGGGTTTGCGCGGAAATGGCGCAGTCGGGCCCTGAGAGTGGATGCGCACGGTGGCGCGACGTCAGTGCTGCGAGGTGGTCGTCCTCGCGTTGTCGGCGAAGGACTGCAGGAGGTGGGTCACGTCGGGTGTGGACTGGTTCTTCTCGATGTAGAACTCCTTGGTGATCGCATCCGAGGAGTGG
>NZ_JAOPWY010000099.1 GCF_025965415.1 Nocardioides sp. | reverse complement strand
TGGCGCGACCGCGTCGCGTGGGCGCCGCAGCGGCCGTGGCTCCTCGCCGACACGATCGCGGCCAACGTCCGCCTGGGCCGTCCGTCCGCGGACGACACCGAGGTGTGGGAGGCACTGGGCAGCGTCGGCCTCGCCGATGTCGTGGGCCGGCTCCCCGACGGCCTCGCCAGCGTCCTCGGCGAGGACGGCGCGGGCCTCTCCGCCGGGCAGCGGGCCCGGGTGGCCCTCGCGCGGGTCGTGCTGGCCGAGCGTCCGGTCGTGCTGCTCGACGAGCCCAGCGCGCACCTCGACGAGGAGACCGAGCAGGTCCTCCTCGACACAGTCGCCGCGCTGGCCCGCACCCGGCTCGTGCTGGTCGTCGCGCACCGGCCGGCCGTGCTGGCCGCCGCCGACCGGGTGATCCCGCTGTCCCCCGCCGTCGCGCCTGCCACCACTCCCACTCACGCCGTCACCGGCGCGGCGGCACTCGACACCGGATCGGGGTCGACGGATGTCGTACGCCGCCACCCCGAGGCCCCGATCCGGCCCACCTCCTCCACGGCGACCCCGGTCACCGACGATCCCGACGACGACCCGCAGCGCTGGGGCCTGCGCACCGCCACGCTCCTCGGCGCCCTGTCGACCGCCTCCGGCGTCGCCCTGACCGCGACCGCCGGGTGGCTGATCACCCGGGCCAGCGAGCACCCGCCGGTGCTCTACCTGATGGTCGCCATCGTGGGGGTCCGGCTCTTCGGCCTGGCCCGGCCGGTGCTGCGCCACGCGGAGCGGGTGCTGAGCCACGACGTGGTGCTGCGCGAGCTGGCCGAGCGGCGCGCACAGGTCTTCGCCGACCTCGTCCCGCTCGTACCCGGCCGCCTCGGCCCCCGCCGCGGCGACCTCCTCACCCGGGTCGTCGACGACGTCGACGCACTGCTCGACGACCGACTCCGGGTGCGCCAGCCCCTCGCGTCGGCCGCGGTCGTAGGCCTCGGCGCCGCCCTCCTGACCGGGCTGCTGGCCCCCGCCGCAGGTCTCGTCGTGCTCGCCGTGGCCGCCTGCGGGGCGGTCGCCTTCCTCCTGGGCCGCCGGGGCGGCTCGGCCACCGAGACCTTGGTCGTGGCCCGACGGGCCGCGCTCGGCACCCGTGTCGAGGAGGTCGTGCACGGCCTGCGTGAGCTCGAGCAGTGGGGCGCCACCGACCGCGCCCTCGCCGCCGTGCGCGCGGAGTCCGCGGGGCTGGCCGACGTCGTACGCCGCTCGTCCCGGACCGTGGCCGCCGGCAGCGCGCTCACCAGCGCCGCGGCCGGGCTCGGCGTGGTCGCCGTCGCCGCGGCCGTCGCCCCCGGCGCAGTCTCTCCCGCGGTCCTGGCACTGCTGCTGCTGGTGCCGCTGGCCCTCGCCGACGCCACTGCCGGCCTCGCCGACGCCGGGGCGCTCTCGGTGCGGGCACGGGCGGCCCGCGCCCGTCTCGAGGGCCTCAACGCCACGGCGCCCGCCGTCACCGGCCCGTCGGCTCCCGAGCAGGTGCCCGGCGGCCACGGCGTCGAGACGGGCCGGGTCGGCCTCGGCTGGACCGACCGACCCGTGCTCGACCTCGACCACCTGGCGGTGCGCCCCGGTGAGCACCTCGGCATCACCGGCCCGTCCGGCTCCGGCAAGTCCACCCTGGCCGCGACGCTCGTGCGCTTCATCGACCCGGTGTCCGGCGAGGTGCGCCTCGGCGGCACCGACCTGCGGCGGCTGGCGCTCGACGACGTACGCCGCACCGTGGGGCTGGTCGACGACGACCCGCATGTGTTCGCCTCGACGGTCGCCGAGAACGTCCGGCTGGCCCGCCCGGGGGCCACGGACGACGAGGTCCGCACCGCCCTCGACCGGGCCCGCCTCGGCGCGTGGGTCGACGACCTGCCCGACGGCATCCACACCCACGTCGGGGCGGGGTCGCGCGAGGTGTCGGGAGGCGAACGAGCCCGGCTCGCCCTGGCCCGGTCGCTGCTGGCCGATCCCCCGGTGCTGGTGCTCGACGAGCCGACGGCTCACCTCGACGGTGCGACCGCACGTGCCGTGGCCGACGAGATGATCGGCTCCGCCACGCGGGCCGGGCGCTCGATCGTGTGGATCACCCACGGCACCGTCGGCCTCGAGGCGATGGACCGCGTGGTCCGGCTCGACGCCGAGGACCCGCGTGAGGTCGGTCCGGCGCTCGCGGCTACCGCAGCGGCAGGGTGAACCGGAAGGTGCTGCCCTTGCCCAGCTCGGAGGTCAGCGACAGCGAGCCCCCGTGGGACTCGGCGATGCGCTGCGCGATCGGCAGTCCCAGGCCGGTGCCGGGCACCGAGAGCGCGTTGGGGTTGGTCGAGCGGTGGAACGCCGAGAAGACGTGCCCCTGGTCGGCGACCGAGATGCCCAGGCCGGTGTCGGTCACCTCGACGCTGACCTCGTCCTCGCCGACGCTCATCCGGACCTCGACGGAGCCGTCCTCGGGGGTGTACTTGACGGCGTTGTCGACCATGTTGTCGATGACCCGGGCGAGCTCCTCGGGGTCGCCGAAGACCACCACCGGCGCCGCCCCGGGGGGCGTGAAGCCCAGGCTGACGCCGGCCTGGTTGGCGCGGATTCCCAGCAGGTCGACGCTGGCCTCGCACAGCTCGGCGAGATCGACGGCACGGCGCACGGTCTCGCGCCGGCCCTGGATCCGGGAGTAGTGCAGCAGGTTGGCGACCAGGTTGTTGAGCCGCTGGGCGTTGCGGATGATCGCGTCGAGCGAGGTCAGGTCGGGGTGCCGGTCGGCGATCAGCTCGGCGTGGCCCAGGATCGCGGTCAGCGGCGTCTTGAGCTCGTGGGAGATGGTCGCGATCAGCTCGCTGCGGTAGCGCGCGAGCTCTCGCAGCTCCTGGACGAGCCGCTGCTCGGTCTCCAGTACGCGCGAGGCACGGACGATCTGGCCCAGCAACCGGCCCACCTCGAGCACGGCGTCCGCCTCGCTCACCGTCAGCGGCCGCGCGTGGCGGGAGAAGCCGAGCACCAGGTAGCCGACGAGGTCCTCCTGCGAGACCAGCGGGCACACGAGCGCCCGGTCGACGTGCATCCCCCGCATCAGCCTCTGCAGCCGTGCGGCGCTGCGCGGCAGGACCGCCGAGGAGGCGTCGTCCACGCCGAGCTCGATCAGGGCCGGCGGGCCCTGGAGTGCCGAGAGGTCGTCGCGGACGTCGGGCACGTCGTACTCGGACAGGTAGGGCCGCGGGGTGCCGACGCCGACCTGGTTGCCCTGCGCGTCGCTGGGGAAGGTGCGGACGACGGTCTGGACCGTGCCGAGGGAGTCCGCGACGGCAGCGATCGCGGTGCACAGCGCCTGCACGAGGCTGTGCTGGGTGCCGGCCTCCGCCACCGTGGTGAGCATCTGGTCGAGCCGCAGCCGGTCGGTCAGCCGCTCGCGCTCGCGGGCGTTGGACAGCGCGACCCCCGCCTGCACCGCGAACATCTCCAGCAGCTCGCGGTCGGCCTCGTGGGGCACGCGGGAGCCCGGCGGCAGGTCGACGGCCATGTTGCCGAGCAGCTCGCCGCCCGCGGAGTAGAGCGGGGCGTAGAGCGCGTGCTCGGGGTGCCAGGCGTCGGGGTCGTCACCGGGCTCGAAGTCCGGGATCCAGGCCGCCTGCAACCGCTCCTGCGACATCCGCCCGGCCGGGACGAAGCGCAGGATGCCCCACTTGTCGGCCTCGCGGAACTCGTCGAGGATCTGCTCCGCCGGCGTACGACGGTGCAGGATCTGCGCGACGACGTCCGGGGGGCCGGCGACGTTGGTCATGACCAGGGTGTCGCCCTCGAGGCGGGCGATCGCCGCCACGCCGTAGCCCAGGACGTCGACGACCCCGTGGGCGATCTCCTCCAGGATCACCTCGGTGTCGGTGGACGAGTTGACGCGTCGCATCAGCTCGGCCAGACGACTGAGGGCGCCCTGGTTGCGAGGCATCAGGCCTCGATCACCACGGGGATGATCATCGGACGACGACGGTGGGCCCGGTTGACCCAGCGACCGACGACCCGCCGGATGGTCTGCTGCAGCTGGTAGCTGTCGGCGACCCCCTCGGCGATCGCTGCGTCGATCGCGTCGATGATCGGCTGGCGGACGTCCTGGAAGGTGGTCTCGTCCTCGGCGAAGCCGCGGGCGTGGATCTCCGGGCCGGAGACGACCTTGCCGGTCACCGAGTCCACGACCACGATCACCGAGAGGAAGCCCTCCTCGCCGAGGATCCGGCGGTCCTTCATCGAGGCCTCGGAGATGTCGCCGATCGTCGTGCCGTCGACGAAGACGTAGCCGACGTCGACCTTGCCGACGATCCGGGCGACCCCGTCGACCAGGTCGACGACGACGCCGTCCTCGGCGAGGACGACGTTCTCGACACCGGTCGCGCGGGCCAGCTCGGCGTTTGCGCGCATGTGGCGGATCTCGCCGTGGACCGGCATCACGTTGCGCGGCTTGACGATGTTGTAGCAGTAGAGCAGCTCGCCGGCGCTCGCGTGGCCGGAGACGTGGACGAGCGAGTTGCCCTTGTGCACGACGTTGGCGCCGAGGCGGGACAGGCCGTTGATCACGCGGTAGACGGCGTTCTCGTTGCCCGGGATGAGCGAGCTGGCGAGGACGACGGTGTCGCCCGGCTGCAGGTGCACGAAGTGGTGGTTGTTCTGCGACATGCGGCTCAGGGCCGCCAGGGGCTCGCCCTGCGACCCGGTCGAGATCAGCACCTGCTTGTGCGGCGGCAGGTCGGCGAGCTCCTTGGCCTCGACCATGACGCCCGGCGGCACGGTGAGGTAGCCGAGCTCCTGCGCGATGGCCATGTTGCGCACCATCGAGCGACCGACGTAGCCGACCTTGCGGCCGTGGGCCACCGCCGCGTCGAGCACCTGCTGGACACGGTGCACGTGGGAGGCGAAGCAGGCCACGATGATCCGCTGGTCGCTCTTGGCGAACACGCGGTCGAGCACCGGCCCGATCTCCTTCTCCGACGTCGTGAAGCCCGGCACCTCGGCGTTGGTCGAGTCGGTGAGGAACAGGTCGACGCCCTCGTCGCCCAGGCGGGCGAACTCGTTGAGGTCGGTGATCCGGCGGTCGAGCGGGAGCTGGTCCATCTTGAAGTCGCCGGTGTGGAGCACGACGCCGGCGCCGGTGCGGATCACGACGGCGAGCGCGTCGGGGATGGAGTGGTTGACCGCGACGAACTCGAGCACGAAGGGCCCGAAGGTGATCGTCTGGCCCTCCGCGACCTCGTACTGCGCGGTCTCCTTGAGCCGGTGCTCGCGCAGCTTGGAGCCGAGCAGCGCGAGGGTGAGCTTGGATCCCACGAGCGGGATGTCGCCGCGCTCGCGGAGGAGGTACGGCGTGGCGCCGATGTGGTCCTCGTGGCCGTGGGTCAGGACGAGCGCCTCGACGGCGTCGAGGCGGCCCCGGATCGGGTCGAAGTCGGGGAGGATCAGGTCGACACCGGGGTGGTGCTCCTCGGGGAAGAGCACCCCGCAGTCGACGATCAGCAGGCGGCCGTCGTACTCGAAGACCGTCATGTTGCGACCCACCTCGCCCAGTCCACCGAGCGGGATGACCCGGAGGCCTCCCGCCGGGAGGGGGGCGGGCGCGCTCAGGTCGGGATGGGGATGGCTCAAGGTGTTCCTCGGTTCGTGGGACAGGTCTGGTGAGAGACGGATTGTTCAGAGGAGGCCGGCGGCGGCGAGCCCGCTGCGGAGCGCAGCGACCTCGTCGTCGTCCAGGGCGACCAAGGGGCCGCGGACGCGGCGGTTGTCGATCACGCCGAGCAGCTCCAGGGCTGCCTTGGCGGTGGTGGCTCCGTAGTTGGGGACGCCCATGACGGCGTCGAAGGCCGGGACAAGGGAGGTGTGGATCCTCAGGGCCTCGGCGTGGTCGCCGCGGACCCAGGCGTCGATCATCGCCGCGAGCTGGGTGCCGGCGGCGTGGGCGACGACGGAGACGAGCCCGACTCCCCCGTAGGCGAGGTAGCCGAGGGTGGCCACGTCGTCCCCGGAGTAGACGGAGTAGCCCATGTCGACGAGCTGCGCGGTGCGCGGCAGGAGGCCGGAGGCCTCCTTGACCGAGACCACGTGGTCGTAGCCGCGCATCGCCTCGTAGGTGTCGAGCTCGATCAGGGTGGCGGTGCGGCCCGGGACGTCGTAGAGCATCACCGGCAGGTCGGTCGCCTCGACGACCGAGGTGAAGTGGTGGCGCAGCCCGACCTGGCCGGGCTTGTTGTAGTAGGGGCTGACCAGCAGCACCCCGTCGACGCCGATCTTCTCCGCCTGGCGGGCGAGCTCGACCGAGTGGGCGGTGGCGTTGGTGCCGACGCCCGCGATGACCGTGGCACGGTCGCCGACGGCGTCCTGGACGGCACGCAGGATCTCGCCGTCCTCGGCCACCGAGGTGGTCGGGCTCTCCCCGGTCGTGCCGCTAACGACGACGCCGTCGTTGCCGTGGTCGACGAGGTGGGCGGCGATCCTCGCCGTGGCGTCGAGGTCGACGCTGCCGTCCTCGTGGAACGCGGTGGCCATCGCCGTGAGCAGGCGGCCGAACGGGACGTTGGAGCTCATGGTCGAAGGCTATCGCCCTCCCCCGGCCGAGTGGTCGGCGACGAGCCGCATCCTCCTCGCGCGCTCGCGGTCCTACGCTGGGGCATGGCCTACGACGAGGTGCTGGCGCAGCGGATCCACGACCTGCTCGACGGGGAGCCAGGGCTGACGTCGAAGAGGATGTTCGGCGGTCTTGGCTTCATGCTCCGCGGCCACATGGCGGTCGCCGCGGCCAGCTCCGGGAGCCTGATGGTGCGCGTCGACCCGGCCGATGCGCCGGCGTGGCTCTCCGACCACGTGCAGCCGATGGAGATGCGCGGCCGCGCGATGAACGGCTGGCTCCTCGTCGACCGCGAGGCCCTCGCCGACGACGAGCAGCTCCGGGTCTGGGTCGACCGGGGGGCAGACCACGTCCGAACCCTGCCGCCCCAGCAGCCGTGAGCGTCGACCTGGTCGTTCCCGCCTGGCTGACCGCGAGCCAGCGGGCGTCGCTGGCCGCCCTCGTCGAGCGCAACGACGCCGCCCACGGCGGTGGAGCGACCTGCTGACCGTGGCTCCCTTGGGGCAGCGAGGAGTGGTGGTTCCGGTGGTCCTTCGGCTGGACGCGGCCGAGTCAGTACCGTGGCTGCTCGACGTGGTGTTCGCGATCGCCGGGCGGAGGAGGTCTTCGCCTAGACCGTGGTCCTAGCGGACCACGAGGCGGAACCGGTGCCGGATCGTCGACCCCTCGCCGGAGAGCACGGTCGCGACGGTGCGGGTCGAGGCACGAAGGGCCGTGCCGCGGATCACGATGCTGTGGCCCACGACGCGCCACGTCAGGCCCCTCGGCAGCCACCTGACGACGCGGGCCTCGGAGACGGGACCAGTGAACGCGATGACCGCGCGGTAGGCCTTCCTGACCCTGGCCCGCGGCAGGCGGGACGTCACGAAGGTCATCCTGGCTGCGGTGGTCGTGACCTGCGTGGTCGTCGGTGTGGTCGTCGGCACGATTGCCACCGTGGCGGTCGTCGTGGGCGTGGGGGTGGGCGTCGGGGTCGGCGTCGTGGTCGGCGTGGGCGTCGGGATCGACGTCGGGGTGGCGACCGTGGTCGTCCCGGTCGCGAGGGTGATCGTGTAGGCGCCGAAGGAGCCGTAGTCGCTGTAGCGACCGGCCTGCGAGGGCGTGCCGGACCCGACGCCGTCGACGACGGCGGTGTAGGTCGTGGCCGTCGCGGAGGGGGTCACCGTCCAGGTGGCAGCCATGGAGGCGTCGCTGGCGGTGTCGGCGGTCGGGTCGACGGTGGCGACCACGGTGCCGGCGGCGTCGTGGATCGTGAGCTGTGCGTCGAGGTTGGAGTAGCCGCTCGGCCCGGCCACCGTCAGCGTCGCGGCCCCGCTCACGGTGAAGCTGAAGGCGTCGGTGTCGGTGCGCGAGGCGATGGTGCCGGTGGTGGGCACGCCCGCGGCGATCGGGGTGGCGCCGGCCGGACCGTCGGAGTGGTCGTCGGGCACCGTCGGTGCACTCCTCGCGATGATCGCCACGTCGTCCTCGGTGTTGTTGGCGTCGGCGTACTCGCCCCGCGACCAGTGCGCGGCACGCCTGCCGTAGGACGCCCCCATGATCGGCCCCCAGCCCTCTGCCCCGCTGTAGTAGCTGGTGTGGCTGGTGCCGTCGTGGCTCAGCCCGAACGTGTGCCCGACCTCGTGGCTGATCACCTGGCCGACGTTGTCGCCGACCGTGCCGGAGCCGTCGGTGAAGATCCAGGCCGGCTGGTAGCCCGTCGCGGCGACAGAGGCGAAGACGCCGACGTACGCCTCTCCGCCGCACGAGCAGCCGGAGCCGACGGAGTTGGTCGGCGTGATCACCACGGGGACGCCGTACGTCGGGTCGCTGGCGCTCGTCCGCGTGATCGCCGACGGGTCCGGGCGTCGCGTCGTGACGTTGACGTCGAAGGCGGCGAAGTCCTCGGAGACGACCTTCCAGGCGAGGTAGATCTGCGCGCGCTCGGTGTCGCTGAAGCTCGCGCGGTCGGCGTCGAGGGAGTAGGCCGGGGACACGATCTCCGCGCCGCCCTGCCACGAGGTGCCGGAGTAGGTGGCGCCGTCGAAGTCGAGGTAGACGGTGCGGGTGGAGGCAGGCCGCGAGGAGAGGTCGAACACGTCCGCCGGCACGTCCGCGGCGGCCACCGCGTCGGTGGTGTCCTGCCGGCGCTCCGGCACGGCGCGGTCCACGACGAACACCTGGCCGCACTCGTCGAGCCAGGACGTGCCGTCGGCGGCGAGGCGACCGAGCTCGCCGGCGGTGAGGTCGTTCTGCTCGCGCACCGCGGCCACGCTCACCCCCGAGTCGAGGGCGGTGCCGAGGGGTGCGGGCTCCGACAGCGACGTGTCGGCGCAGGTGATCGCGTGTGCGGACGGGGGCTGCGCCTCGGCGGAGCCGCTCGAGACCATCGCCGTGACGCCCAGCGCGGCCACGAGGGTGGCGCGCCCGAGGAGGGCGGGGACGGACGGACGGACAGACACGACGGGTGGTTCCTTGCGTCAGGTAGGAGGCCGTCCGGGAAGGGCGGTACTACTTGATATCGAGGGTTGCTCCACGTCAGGGACACAGCGTGGTGTCGCAAAGTCAGTGAACGGTAAACGTGTCCCGGATCACCGGTAGCACGTGGTGCTCGAGCATCGGGGCGAGGTCGTCGGGGTGGTCGCGCAGCGGGGTCCAGCGCACCTCCGCGATCTCGGCGGAGGCGACGGGATCGCCGTCGGACTCGACCCAGAAGACGGTCGAGTGGAGCGTGTGCCCGGGCTCGTTGGCGGCCTCCGAGAGGAACTCACCGAGCAGCGTGGCCGACCCGATCGCGAGCCCGACCTCCTCGTACGTCTCGCGCAGGGCGGCCTCGCGCGCCGACTCCCCCGGCTCGAGCTTGCCGCCGACCAGCATGAAGCGCTCGGTCCCGCGCTTGCGGACGGTCAGCACGCAGCCGTCGCGCACCAGCGCCACGGCCGCGACCACGATGTCGGCGGTGGGGGCGGAGTCCATGGGCTGACTCTGGCACGTCGCGGTGCGTGGCCCCTACGGTGGTTTGCGCACAGGGTGATCGGACTCGAGGGGCTCGGTGGTGGGTGCGCGTACGGTCGCCGCCGCCCTGCTCGTCGCCCTCTCCTCCTCGGCCTGCAGTGGTGATGACGCCGGGCGCGCTCCGGGCCGCTGCCGGTGATCACCCCGGCCGACCGGTGGGACGACGTCCCCACCGCGGGTGTCACGGGGCGGCTGGCACTCCGCAAGGACTGCCTGATGCTCGACGACCGGATCGTGTTCTGGCTCCGCGGCACCCGGTGGGACGCGGGGGCAGCAGGCCGTGGTCCTCGATGGTGGCGAGAGCCTGGGCGTCGGCCAGCAGCTCGACGACGCCGGCGGCGGCTACTGGGACCTGCGCGGCGACGTCAGCGGACCGCTCGATGTGGAGTCGTGGCTCGGTGAGGACGCCGGCGCGGCGATCCGGGCGTGCGCGGAGAAGACCGGCGTGACCGAGCTGGTGCTCGCCTATCCCGCGTCGCAGCCCGGGTGACCTCGGGCCCTCTCGCAGGCGATGACGCCGTTGTGGCGATCGAGCCCGTCGCGCGAGGAGGGTCAGTGCCCCAACGCGTGGCGTACGGCGTCGAGCGCCTCGTCGTCGGACAGGCCGAGCGACCGCACCGACGACACGTAGGTCGACGCGGCCGACCGCACGGCGCTGGAGACCCCGCGCCCCGCGACGAAGGTGCCGGCCCTGCCACGCGTCTCGACGACGCCGAGCGCCTCGAGCTCCTTGTAGGCGCGCGCGACCGTGTTGGCGGCGACGTCGAGCGACGTGGCCAGGGAGCGCACCGGCGGCAGGCGGAAGCCGGGCTCCAGCGTGCCGGAGTCGACCTGCGACCGGATCCCCTCCCGCACCTGCTCGAAGGGCGGCACGCCCGTCGAGGGGTCGACGGAGAGCTTCACGCGGCCGGGTCCATCCGCTCGAGCCACACCCGCTCGTAGCCGTCGAAGCTCTCGCGGGCGGTCTCCACCCAGTCGGCGGCGGCGTACTGCGGGTAGTGCACGTCGCCCTCCGGCTCGAGGTCGACCTCGGTCAGGACCTGGTGGGTGGCGTGGGGCAGGAGCGCGTTGTAGACCTCTCCCCCGCCCGCCACCATCAGGTCCCCGGCCTGCTGCCCCGCGAGGTCGAGCGCCTCCTCGACCGTGTGCGCGACCAGCACCCCCTCATGGGCCCAGCCGGCGTGTCGGGTCAGCACGATCGTCGTACGCCCCGGAAGGGGGCGGCCGATCGACTCGAAGGTCGTGCGCCCCATCAGCAGGACGTGGCCCCAGGTCAGCTCCTTGAACTGCGCCTGCTCCCCGGGGAGCCGCCACGGGATGTCAGGACCGTTGCCGATGACGCGGTTGCGGGCGTGGGCGGCGACGAGCACCACCCGCTGGTCGAGACGGAGTCCACTCATCCGGCCACCTCAGACCGCAATGGGGGCCTTGATGCCCGGGTGCGGGTCGTAGCCCTCGACCGCGATGTCCTCGAGGTCGAAGCCGTCGAGCTCGGTGATGCCGGGGTTGAGCACCAGCGTCGCGAGCGCGCGCGGCTCGCGGCTGAGCTGGAGCTTCGCCTGGTCGACGTGGTTGAGGTAGAGGTGGGCGTCGCCCATCGTGTGCACGAACTCGCCCACCTCGAGGCCGGTCACCTGGGCGACCATGTGCGTCAGCAGGGCGTACGACGCGATGTTGAACGGCACGCCGAGGAAGGTGTCGGCCGAGCGCTGGTAGAGCTGGCAGGAGAGCTTGCCCGGGCCGGTCTCCGAGGGACCGACGTAGAACTGGAAGAGCGTGTGGCACGGCGGGAGCGCCATGTCGTCGACATCGGCGACGTTCCAGGCCGACACGATGTGGCGGCGCGAGTCGGGGTTGGTGCGGATGCCCTCGACGAGACGGGCGATCTGGTCGACGTGGCGCCCGTCGGGCGTCGGCCACGACCGCCACTGACAGCCGTAGACGGGACCGAGGTCGCCGTTGTCGTCGGCCCACTCGTCCCAGATCGAGATGCCGCGGTCCTGCAGCCACTTCACGTTGGTGTCGCCGCGCAGGAACCACAGCAGCTCGCCGAAGACCGAGCGGGTGTGCACCTTCTTGGTGGTCACCAGCGGGAAGCCGTCGGCGAGGTCGAAGCGCATCTGGTGCCCGAAGACGCTGAGCGTGCCGGTGCCGGTGCGGTCGGTCTTCTCGACGCCCTCGTCGAGGATCCGCTGGAGCAGGTCGAGGTAGGCGCGCACAGGGCGACTCTACGACCTCGGCACCCTCGCCTCGACCGACACGCACTCGACGTCGAAGGCGAACGTCCCGTCCTCGCACCACGGCTCGCCCAGGGCGTCGTACGCCGTGCGCAACCGCGCCTGCACGTC
>NZ_JAOPWY010000091.1 GCF_025965415.1 Nocardioides sp. | reverse complement strand
AACAGAACAGGGACGAACCCTTGACTGAACCCGTCATCTCTGCCGTCGAAACCGTTCTCGACAACGGTAAGTTCGGCACGCGCACCATCAAGTTCGAGACCGGGCTCCTCGCCCGCCAGGCCGCCGGCTCCGTCACTGCGTACCTCGACGACGAGACCATGCTGCTCTCGGCGACGACCGCGGGCAAGACGCCCAAGGACCACTTCGACTTCTTCCCCCTGACGATCGACGTCGAGGAGCGGATGTACGCCGTGGGCCAGATCCCCGGCTCGTTCTTCCGCTCCGAGGGTCGCCCGGGCGAGGACGCGATCCTCACCTGCCGCCTCATCGACCGCCCGCTTCGCCCGACCTTCAAGAAGGGCCTGCGCAACGAGGTCCAGGTCGTCATCACCGTCCTGGCGCTCGACCCCGACCAGCCCTACGACGTGCTGGCCATCAACGCCGCGTCGCTGTCGACCCAGCTCTCCGGCCTTCCCTTCTCCGGCCCCGTCGGTGGCGTCCGCGTGGCGCTGATCGAGGGCCAGTGGGTGGCGTTCCCGAGCCACTCGCAGCTCGAGTCGGCCGTCTTCGACATGGTCGTCGCCGGGCGCGTCACCGAGTCCGGTGACGTCGCCATCATGATGGTCGAGGCCGAGGCCCCCGAGGACACCATCGCCCTCGTCCAGAACGGCGCCCAGGCGCCCACCGAGGAGGTCGTGGCCAGTGGCCTCGACGCCGCGAAGCCCTTCATCAAGCAGCTCGTCGAGGCCCAGGCTCAGCTCGCGGCCGAGGCCGCCAAGCCGGTCCAGGACTTCCCGGTCTTCCTCGACTACGAGGACGACGTCTACGCCGCCGTCGAGGCGGCCGCCAAGGACGACACCGCCGCCGCGATGACCATCGGCGACAAGCAGGAGCGCGAAGCCAAGGTCGACGAGATCAAGGTCGCCCTGCTCGAGAAGCTCGCCGGCCAGTTCGAGGGTCGCGAGAAGGAGATCGGCGCCGCGTTCCGCTCGCTCACCAAGTCGCTGGTCCGCCAGCGCGTGCTGCGCGACAAGATCCGCATCGACGGCCGCGGGCTCGCCGACATCCGCCCGCTGCACGCCGAGGTCGACGTGATCCCGCGCGTCCACGGCTCGGCGCTGTTCGAGCGTGGCGAGACCCAGATCCTGGGCGTCACCACCCTCAACATGCTCAAGCTGGAGCAGCAGCTCGACACGCTGTCGCCGGAGAAGCACCGCCGCTACATGCACAAGTACGTCTTCCCGCCGTTCTCCACCGGCGAGACCGGTCGCGTGGGCTCGCCCAAGCGCCGTGAGGTCGGCCACGGCGCCCTGGCGCGCCGCGCCCTCCTGCCTGTGCTCCCCTCGCGCGAGGAGTTCCCCTACGCGATCCGCCAGCTCTCCGAGGCCATGGGCTCCAACGGCTCCACCTCGATGGGCTCGGTCTGCGCCTCGACCCTGTCGCTGCTGCAGGCCGGTGTGCCGCTCAAGGCCTCCGTCGCCGGCATCGCGATGGGCCTCATCTCCGACGAGGTCGACGGCGAGACGCGCTACGTCGCGCTGACCGACATCCTCGGTGCCGAGGACGCCTTCGGTGACATGGACTTCAAGGTCGCCGGCACGCGGGAGTTCGTCACCGCGCTCCAGCTCGACACCAAGCTCGACGGCATCCCGGCCGAGGTGCTCGCCGCCGCGCTGACCCAGGCCCGCGACGCGCGCCTGGCGATCCTCGACGTCATGGCCGACGCCATCGACGCCCCGGAGGAGATGTCGATCCACGCGCCGCGCATCATCACCGTGCGCGTGCCCGTCGACAAGATCGGCGAAGTGATCGGGCCGAAGGGCAAGGTCATCAACCAGATCCAGGACGACACGGGCGCGACGCTGTCCATCGAGGACGACGGCACGGTCTACATCGGTGCGACCAACGGCGAGGCTGCCGAGGCGGCCAAGGCCGCGGTCAACGCGATCGCCAACCCGACCATGCCCGAGATCGGCGAGCGCTACCTCGGCACCGTCGTGAAGACCACCAACTTCGGTGCCTTCGTCTCGCTCATGCCGGGCAAGGACGGCCTGCTCCACATCAGCAAGCTCCGCGCCCTGGCCGGTGGCAAGCGCGTGGAGGCCGTCGAGGACGTGCTGTCCGTCGGCCAGAAGGTCCAGGTCTCGATCGCCGAGATCGACGACCGCGGCAAGCTGTCGCTGGTCCCCGTCGTCGACGAGGCCGAGGGCGACTCCGCGGAGTCGGCCGAGGTCGAGGCCGCCGACGCCGAGTGACCTGATCCGATGCTCCACCCGCGACCGGCCGGCAGCCATGCCGGCCGGTCGCGGCGTTTCAGCCGGCAACGCAAAGGAACCCCGTGCAGAAGAACGGCACCACCCGCACCCTCCAGACCGTCAAGGACGCCGACGGGACGGTGACCTCGCGCGTACGCCGTACGGTGCTGCCCAGCGGCCTGAGGGTCGTCACCGAGCACATGGCCGGCTCGCGCTCGGCCAGCGTCGGCGTCTGGGTCAACGTGGGCTCGCGCGACGAGACGCCCACCCTGCACGGCTGCTCGCACTTCCTCGAGCACCTGCTCTTCAAGGGCACGCCCGAGCGCTCCGCGATGGACATCTCGGTCGCGCTTGACGCGGTCGGGGGCGAGTTCAACGCCTTCACCTCCAAGGAGTACACCGTCTTCCACGCGCGTGTCCTCGACGAGGACCTCGCGACGGCCGTCGACGTGCTCGGCGACATGGTGACGGCCTCGACCATCACCGCCGCCGACGTCGAGGCCGAGCGTGACGTGATCCTCGACGAGATCGCCATGCACGACGACGACCCCGACGACGTCGTGCACAACCTCTTCGCCCACCAGGCGTGGGGCGACAGCCCGCTCGGTCGGCCGATCGCCGGCACCGATGCCTCGATCACCGCGATGACCCGCGCGCAGATCCACCGCTTCTACCGCCGCCACTACCGTCCCGACAACATGGTCGTCGCGGTGGCCGGCAACGTCGACCACGCCGCCGTGGTGCGCCAGGTGACGAAGGCCTTCGGCCGCGGCGACTTCCTCGCCGGCTCCGCCACCCCGACCGCCCCGGTGCAGTCCGAGAAGGCGCGCAAGGTGCAGGCGGGCGAGTCGCGCACCGTCCGCCCCCTCGAGCAGGTCAACCTCGTGCTCGGCGTCAAGGGCCTGACCCGCACCGACCCGCGCCGCTACGCCCTCGGCGTGCTCAACACCGCGCTCGGCGGCGGCACGTCGTCGCGGTTGTTCCAGGAGGTGCGCGAGCACCGCGGCCTGGCTTACTCCGTCTACTCCTTCGCCAGCCACCACGCCGACGCCGGCGTCGTCGGGGTCTCCGTGGGCTGCCTGCCCGGCAAGTACGACGCCGTGCTGGAGACCGTGCGCGGCGAGCTGGCCAAGGTCGCGGCCGACGGCCTCACCGCGGAGGAGGTCGAGCGCGGCAAGGGCCAGCTCAAGGGCGGTCTCGTGCTGGGCCTGGAGGACTCCGGCTCACGCATGTCGCGCATCGGCAAGGCCGAGCTCGTCTACGACGAGCTGCTCACCATCGACGAGGTGGTCAGCAGGATCGAGGCCGTCACCCTCGACGACGTCTCCGACCTGGCGCGCGAGCTGTTCACCCAGCCCGAGATGCTGGCGGTCGTCGGCCCCCAGAGCTGAGGGTGATTCTCGGCTGACCGGGTTTCGACACGCTCGGTCACGCCTTCGTCCCTCAGACGTGCTCGCTGCTCAACCACCGATGCTGGGCGACCGTCGAGTGGCCTCGCCGGCTCGGCCGACGACGGTCACCGGCGCGCGATGAGCCCGATGACCGGGGGAGCCTTCTGCTCCACGACGCTGACCCGGAAGCCGCCGCGCTGGAGGTTCTCGGAGGCCTTCTTGACGATGTTGGGCACCAGCTCCGGGCGGGCGGCGTCGTAGAACAGGTAGACGGCACCGCCGGGCACCACGCGCTCGTGGAGCAGGGCGATCTCGTCCTGGCACTCGCGGACCCAGAAGAGGTTCACGTTGAAGGCGAAGACCTTGTTGAGCCGCTTGACCGGCACCCGCAGCGTGGCGAGGTCGATCTGTCGCACGACGAGCCGGCCGGCGTCGACGTACTTCTGGTTGCGCCGCTTGGTGCGGTCGACGCCCGACTCGGAGCGGTCGATCGCGAAGAGCTTGCCGGTCTCCAGGCGGGCGCAGATCGCCTCGGCGGCGGCGCCGGCTCCGCAGCCGATCTCGAGGACCTGATCGCCCGGCTGGACGTCCATCAGGTCGACGGCCCACTTGATGCGCGGCGGGATGGTCGAGTGGGGCATGGCACACAGCCTGCCAGACCCGCGGTCACGAGTCAGCCACCGCCACCCGGGACATGGCGACGACGATAGGTTGGCCGCATGAGCACAGCAGATCAGGCAGTGATCCGGGTCGGCGTTCTGGGTGCGCGCGGCAAGGTCGGCACGGAGGTCTGCAAGGCCGTCGAGGCGTCCCGCGACACCGAGCTGGTCGCGGCGGTCGACGCCGGCGACGACGTCGAGGAGCTCGTCCGTGCGCGAGCCCAGGTGGTCGTCGACTTCACCCACCCCGGCGTGGTCATGGACCACCTGCGCTTCTGCATCGAGCACGGGATCCACGCGGTGGTCGGCACCACCGGGTTCGACCAGCCCCGGCTCGACCAGCTCGCAGCGTGGCTGGCCGAGGCCCCGGGTGTCGGTGTCCTCGTGGCCCCCAACTTCTCGATCGGCGCGATCTTGATGATGCGCTTCGCGGCCACGGCCGCCCCGTTCTTCGAGTCCGTCGAGGTCGTCGAGCTGCACCACCCCGACAAGGCCGACGCGCCATCGGGCACCTCCCGGCGTACGGCGGAGCTGATCGCCGCTGCGCGCACGGACGCCGGTCTCGGCCCGGTCCCCGACGCCACCTCGACCGGTCTCGACGGTGCCCGTGGCGCGGACGTCGACGGGATCCGCGTGCACGGCCTGCGCATCCGTGGGCTGGTCG
>NZ_JAOPWY010000045.1 GCF_025965415.1 Nocardioides sp. | reverse complement strand
CACCTGCCCGCCCTGTCCACAGGGTCCGTGAGCAGGTGCGCCGACTCGACGCCATTTCAGCGGGCAGGTGCGCCGACTCGGGAATGGTTAGCACAGGTAATGAGTTATGCTAACTACCATGCCGACCGCCGACCTCCGCACCGACGCCGGGCTCGCCTCCGAGCTCCGCGCCTCGGTCATGCGCATGCGCCGCCGCCTGGTCTCCGAGCGCCACCCCGACAACGACCTGAGCATCGGCCAGATGGTCGTGCTGGGCCTGCTCGTTCGCCTGGGCGAGCAGACCGTCGGCGACCTGGCCCGAGCCGAGCGCGTGCAGCCTCCGTCGATGACCCGCACGGTCAACTGCCTGGAGTCCGACGGCTACGTCGTACGCCGCCCGCACGACACCGACGGCCGGCAGGTCGTCGTCTCCCTCACCGAGTCGGGCCGTGCCGCGGTCCTCGCCGACCGGCAGCGCCGCGACGCCTGGCTCTCGCAGCAGCTCGGCACCCTCACGCCCGCCGAGCGCGCCACCCTGCGCGAGGCCGCGCCGATCCTCGCCCGGCTCGCCCTGACCGACTGACCCACCCAGACCCACCTGACCCGACTACCCACCCGAGGAGTCACCACGAGTCCCACATTCCGCTCCCTGGCCAACCCCAACTACCGCCGCTACGCCGCCGGTGGCGTGGTGTCGAACACCGGCACCTGGATGCAGCGCGTCGCCCAGGACTGGCTCGTCCTCGAGCTCGCCGTCGGCTCCGGCGCGACCTCGCTCGGCATCACGACCGGCCTGCAGTTCCTGCCGTTCCTGCTGATGACGCCCTTCGCCGGCCTCGTCGCCGACCGGATGCCCAAGCAGCGCCTGCTCCAGCTGACCAACCTCGGCATGGCCCTGCCCGCGGCCGTGCTCGGCCTGCTCGCCGTCACCGGCACCGCGGAGGTGTGGCACGTCTACGTCCTGGCGTTCGTGCTCGGCTCCGCCTCCGCGTTCGACGCCCCGGCGCGCCAGTCGTTCGTCTCCGAGATCGTCGACCCGGTCGACCTGACCAACGCGGTCGGCCTCAACTCCGCCAGCTTCAACGCCGCGCGCCTCGTCGGCCCCGGCCTGGCCGGCGTGCTGATCGCCGCCCTCGGCGGGGGAGCGGTCGCCACCGGCTGGGTGATCCTGATCAACGCGGTGTCGTACGCCGCCCCGATCTGGTCGCTGCGCCACCTCGACGCCAGCCAGATCGACGCCGCCGTCCTGGCCGACCGCGGTCCCGGCGCGATCCGCGAGGGCGTCGCCTACGTCCGCGCGCGTCCCGACCTGCTGCTCGTGCTGAGCCTGGTGTTCTTCGCCGGCACGTTCGGCCTCAACTTCCAGATCACCTCCGCGCTGATGGCCACCGAGGTGTTCGGCAAGGGCCCGGAGGAGTTCGGGCTGCTCGGCACGTTCCTGGCCGTCGGCTCGCTCACCGGCGCCCTGCTCGCGGCGCGCCGCCCCCAGGTGAGGCACCGCCTCGTGGTGGGCTCGGCGCTCGCCTTCGGCGCCACCGTCGTGCTGGCCGGGCTGATGCCGACGTACCTCGCCTTTGCGCTCCTCGCGCCGGTCACCGGCCTGACGGCGCTCACGTTCATCACCAGCGCCAACACCTACATGCAGCTCCACACCGATGCTGGCGTCCGCGGCCGCGTGATGGCGCTCTACCTGATGATCTTCGTGGGCGGCACCCCGATCGGGGCGCCCATCATCGGGTGGATCGGTCACGAGTACGGCGCCCGCTGGACGCTGCTGGGCGGAGGCCTGCTCACCATCACCGGTGTGGCAGTCTCGGCAGTGGTGTACCTGCGCCTCGAGCGGGCGCGGCGCGAGCCCGCCGGCCGGGTCGGGGAATCCGCCGTGGAGGCGGCTCCGGCGGCGTTTTGACCCTGCCTTGGCGCCCGAGTAGCCTCATTCCTTGTGTCTGGCACGACCAGACCCCTCCGCATGCTCGGAAGCCACTCACTCCTTGAGCCCAGGCCAGCCAGCCGGCGAACAGGCACAGCACACGCAACACACCCGAGTCCGGCACAGCGTCGGACCGAGACGAGAAGACAGAGAGAGGGAACCACCCGGTGCCCACCATCAACCAGCTGGTCCGCAAGGGCCGCCAGGACAAGGTGTCGAAGTCCAAGACGCCTGCCCTGAAGGGATCCCCGCAGCGCCGTGGCGTCTGCACCCGCGTCTACACGACCACCCCGAAGAAGCCGAACTCCGCCCTCCGCAAGGTCGCCCGCGTGCGCCTGAGCAGTGGCGTCGAGGTCACCGCGTACATCCCGGGTGTCGGTCACAACCTGCAGGAGCACTCGATCGTGCTCGTGCGCGGCGGCCGTGTGAAGGACCTTCCCGGTGTCCGCTACAAGATCATCCGCGGGACGCTCGACACCCAGGGTGTCAAGAACCGCAAGCAGGCCCGCAGCCGCTACGGCGCGAAGAAGGAGAAGTAATGCCTCGCAAGGGTCCCGCTCCCAAGCGCCCCCTCGTCTCTGACCCGGTCTACGGCTCGCAGCTGGTCACCCAGCTCGTCAGCAAGGTCCTGCAGGACGGCAAGAAGGCCGTTGCCCAGCGCATCGTCTACACCGCCCTGGAGGGCTGCCGCGAGAAGACCGGCACCGACCCGGTCGTCACGCTCAAGCGCGCGCTCGACAACGTCAAGCCGGCCATCGAGGTCAAGTCCCGCCGCGTCGGCGGTGCGACCTACCAGGTGCCGATCGAGGTCAAGGCCAACCGCAGCACGACGCTGGCCCTGCGCTGGCTCGTCGGCTACGCCGCCGACCGTCGCGAGAAGACGATGGCCGAGCGCCTCCAGAACGAGATCCTCGACGCCAGCAACGGCCTCGGTGCCGCTGTGAAGAAGCGCGAGGACACCCACAAGATGGCCGAGTCCAACAAGGCCTTCGCCCACTACCGCTGGTGAGGACGAGAGGCCGTACGACCGCGCACTGCGCGGCGTACGGCCTCTCACCCCCACAACCCCACTACTTCGAGGGACTGAGACACAGACGTGGCCGTCGACATCACCACCGACCTCAACAAGGTCCGCAACATCGGCATCATGGCGCACATCGACGCCGGCAAGACCACCACCACCGAGCGCATCCTCTTCTACACCGGCATCACCTACAAGATCGGTGAGGTCCACGAGGGTGGCGCCACGATGGACTGGATGGAGCAGGAGCAGGAGCGCGGCATCACCATCACGTCCGCCGCGACGACCTGCTGGTGGAAGGACCACCAGATCAACATCATCGACACGCC
>NZ_JAOPWY010000033.1 GCF_025965415.1 Nocardioides sp. | reverse complement strand
TCCGCGGTCGCGGCCGCCGCCGCGGTCGTGCTGGTCGCGGCCGTGGCGACCGGCGGTGTGTATTCCGCGACTCCGGGTCGGTCGACCCGGCCGGGCCGGTGACCGACGTCGCCGTGCCGCGCCAGGTCGAGGTGGACGGCTTCACCTACGAGCTCGACACGGTGCGCGAGGTCTCACCCGGCCAGGACGTGCAGGTCGGGACGGGCGAGGACGTGGTGGTCATGCTCGTGGCCACCGGGCTGGGCGACGGCTCCGCGACCCTCTCGACCGGTGACGTGGCGCTCGCCCGCGTCCTCGCCGGCCAGGAGCGGTCCGTGCCGGTCACCGGCCCCCACGGCCTCGCCTACGTCAGCGGCGACCTGGACGACGCCCCGGACGACGCCCGGATCGGTGTCGCGGTCTACCGGCCGACCGACGAGCTCGCCAACGGCTTCAGCCACGACACGGCGGTCTTCCGGAGCGACACCGGTGACCGGAGGCTCCTCAACGCCGCGTTCATCCAGGACGGCGAGAGCAGCGCGACGGTCGTCGTCCGCGGCCGGCTCGACGACCTGACCTTCTCCGACTACTGCTCGACCACCCAGCCGGACCTGCAAAGCGGCTACGACTTCCTCGCCGGGGTGCTGCTGGCAGGCGACCGCTACGACGTCTCCGCCACCCCGACCACCGCCGAGGGGCGGACCGCGCTGCTGGTCTACCGCCCGGTGTAGTTGGGTGCCTCGACGGTCATCTGCACGTCGTGGGGGTGGCTCTCCTGGAGCGACGCCGAGGTGATCCGCACGAAGCGGCCCTTCTCCTGGAGCTCGGGGATGGTGCTGGCGCCGATGTAGAACATCGACTGGTTGAGCCCGCCGATCAGCTGGTGGGCGACCGCCGAGAGCGGGCCGCGGAAGGCGACCTGGCCCTCGATCCCCTCGGGGACGATCTTGTCGTCGCTGGTGACCTCGGCCTGGAAGTAGCGGTCCTTGGAGTAGGACTTCTTGCCGCGGCTGCTCATCGCCCCGAGCGAGCCCATCCCGCGGTAGGACTTGAACTGCTTGCCGTTGACGAAGACGACCTCGCCCGGCGACTCCTCGCAGCCCGCGAGCATCGAGCCGACCATCACCGAGTCGGCACCGGCGACGAGCGCCTTGGCGATCTCGCCGGAGTGCTTCATGCCGCCGTCCGCGATCAGCGGCACGCCGGCCGGCCGGGTGGCCAGCGACGCCTCGTAGACCGCGGTCACCTGGGGCACGCCCACCCCGGTGACGACGCGGGTCGTGCAGATCGAGCCCGGGCCGACGCCGACCTTGACCGCGTCGGCGCCCGCGTCGACGAACGCCTGCGCGCCCTCGCGGGTGGCGACGTTGCCGCCGATGACCTGGACGTGGCGGGTCGAAGGGTCGGTCTTGAGCCGGCGCACCATGTCGAGCAGCAGGTGGACGTGGCCGTGCGCGGTGTCGGCCACGAGGACGTCCACGCCGGCCTCGACGAGCGTGGTCGCCCGCTCCCAGGCGTCGCCGAAGTAGCCGATGGCCGCGCCCACGAGCAGCCGGCCGTCGGCGTCGTACGACGCGTGCGGGAACTGCTCGCCCTTGACGAAGTCCTTGACGGTGATGAGGCCGCCGAGGCGCCCCCGGTCGTCGATCAGCGGGAGACGCTCGCGCTTGTGGGCCCGCAGCAGCGAGGTGGCCTCCTCGCGGGAGATGCCGATCGGGCCGGTGATCAGGCCCTCGCTGGTCATCACCTCGGTGACCTTGGTGGTGGCCCACTCCGCGACCGGGGTGAAGCGCAGGTCGCGGTTGGTGATGATGCCGAGGAGCCGGTTGTCGAGGTCGACGACCGGGAGGCCGGAGACGCGGTACTCGCCGCAGATCCGGTCGAGCTCCTCCAGCGTCGCGTCGGGGCCGATCGTGACGGGGTTGGAGATGATCCCGGTCTGGGTGCGCTTGACCAGGTCGACCTGGCGGGCCTGGTCCTCGATGGACAGGTTGCGGTGCAGCACGCCGATCCCGCCCTCGCGGGCCATCGCGATCGCCATCCGGGACTCGGTGACCGTGTCCATCGCGGCGCTGATGAGCGGCACCCGCACCGAGATCTCGCGCGTCAGGCGCGTCGTGGTGTCGATGTCGCTGGGCGCGAGGTCCGACTCCCCCGGCAGCAGCAGCACGTCGTCGTAGGTGAGGCCCAGGGCGGCGAACTTCTCGGGGATCTCCACGCAGCCATTCTAGGTGCCGCGGCCCGCGCGCTCACCCCCGTGTCGGCGTGAAGTCGCGCACGGGCACCCGCACGTGCAGCTCCGCGCCGGAGAGGCGGATCCGCCCGCGCAGCCCCGACCCGAGCACGAGGGGCAGGACGGCCCGGTTGTCGGCGGTCGTCACGAGGCCCAGCTCGGCGTCGCCGAGGGCGGCGGACAGCCGGGCCGCCTCCCTCAGCAGCCGGGTCCCCAGACCCCGCCGGCGCCAGCTCGAGTCGATCTCGAGCACCAGCGGCCGGGCGCCGTCGACCGTCGTCTCGCCCAGCGCCGCCCGCCCGACCACGACCGAGCCCACCACGACGCTCACCTCGTGGGTGTCCGAGACCAGCTCGGGCGTGACGGTGGGAGCGCCCGGCCCGTCGGGCGAGACCCGGGCGGCGTACGACGCGTCCCGGCGGAGCACGTCGGAGACCAGCGCGGCGATGGTCGCCCCGCGGGCGTGCTCGGTGGCGGTGAACGGCGCCGCGCGGTGCACCTGCACCACGACGTCGCCGACCAGGAGGTCCAAGCTGTCGGCCGTGGTGCCGTCGATCGGCTCCGGCTCGGCGTCGAGCAGCTCCGCGACCACCTCGGGGAACCGGGCGGGGTCGTCGAGGATCGTCCTGGCCGCCTCGACGTGGCGGGTCGCCTGGTCCAGGAGCACCTCGTCCCGGCAGCGGTGGGCGTCGACGAGGTCCGCGCCCGCCTCGGCCGCCAGTGCCCGCAGGTCGGCGAGCTCCCAGCCGTCCGGCGTGTCCACGACCAGCTCGTCGGTCACCGACCCGAGCCCGGGGAAGACCTGCATCCCCACGATGTTGACGCCGGCGTCGCCGCAGCACCGGGCGACGACGGACAGGCTCCCCGGCCGGTCCGCCAGGTTGATCCGCATCTTCCACAGCATGCGGCCACCGTGCCCCAGCTGCGTTGCAGCACCGGTTCCCCCTCGTTTCGGCCGTGTGAACACCCACACTGGTGGGGCCTGAGAGGGTGTCGGCATGAGCGTCCCACGTGTCGTGTGGCTCGCCGCCGTGGCCGCCTTCCTCGCCAGGTTCCCCGGTCTGCTGTGGCCGCTGAGGCCCGACGAGGCGGGCTTCCTCCTCGTCGCCCGCGCCTGGCACCCGGAGCCCGACGCGCTCTACGGGCACTACTTCGTGGACCGCCCGCCACTGATCATCTGGCTGATGCAGGCCAGCGACGCGGTCGGCGGCGCGTACGCCCACCGGCTGGCCGGCGCGCTCGCGTGCTCGCTGCTGGTGCTGGCAGCAGCGGCGGCTGCCGGCGAGATGACCCGCCGGGCGGGGGTCGTCGACCCCGCCGTCGTACGCCGCATGACCGGGTGGGTCGCCGTGGCCACGGCCGCGCTGGTCGGCAACGCCCAGATCGACCCGGTCGCCGCGAAGGGCGAGCTCTTCGGGATCCCCCTGGTGATGGGATCCTGCTGGCTCGCACTGCGGGCCGTACGCCGGATCTCGGTGCCCGACGCGTTCTGGGCCGGCCTCCTGGCGATGCTCGCCCTCGGCTTCAAGCAGAGCATCGTCGGCGGACTGGTCTTCGGCACCGTCGTGCTGTTCGGCTCCGCGCTCGCGCGGCAGCTGTCCTGGCGGGCGACACTCCGGTGCGCGCTCGCCGCGCTCGCCGGCGCCGCGGTGCCGGTCGGCCTGGTGGTCGCCTGGGCGCTCGTGACCGGCGTACGGCTGCAGACGCTCTGGTACACGTCGGTGTCGTTCCGCTCCGACGCCAACCGGATCATCGCGACCCAGAGCGCCGAGGGCGCGGCGGGCCGCGTCTGGTACGTGGTCTACGTCTTCGTCGGCACCGGGATGCTGCTCGTCCTGGCCTGCCTCCTCGCCCGGCTCCCCGGACTGCTCCGGCACGACGCGGTGCCGATCGTGGCGATCCTGGCCATGGTCGGCACGGACCTGCTCGGCGTCGCGGTCAGCGGCAGCTACTGGCTGCCCTACCTCTTCGTCCTCGTCCCGGGGCTGTCCCTCGCCCTCGCGGCACTGCTCGCCCACGACCACCTCCGGCTGTCGCGACCACGGGTGGGCAGACCCGCCATCGCGTTCGTCGTCGGCTCCTGCGTGATCTCGCTGATCGGCTGGACGGCCGCCTGGATCCACGGTCGGGTCCCGGTGGAGGTGCGGACCGGGGAGGCGATCGCCGCGGTGGCGCGGCCTGGCGACCGCGTCCTGGTCTACGGCGGGCGCGCCGACATCCAGTGGGCCAGCCGCGCCGGTTCCCCCTACCCCTACCTGTGGTCGCTGCCGATGCGCACGCTGGACCACGGGCTCGACGACCTGCACGACGTGCTGACCGGCGCCAACCCGCCGACGTGGTTCGTCGAGGCGTCCTACATCAACACCTGGAGCGAGCTCGGGACGCGGCCGATCGAGAGCTCACTGATCCGGAAGTACCAGTTCGTCCGCACGGCCTGCGACCGCTACCGGATCTACCACCTCAACTCCGTGGACCCGGTCGACGTGGACGTCGACTGCCGGACGCCGTGGCGGAGCATCTGGGGCAACTGATGCAACCTCGCAGGCACCTCACCCCGTTTGGTCCCACATGGAGCAGAACGGTGCGTGACGAGGCGGCGTTCGTCGAGTTCGCGCAGTCGGCCCGCGACCGGCTGCGGCGTACGGCGTACCTGCTGTGCGGCGACTGGGACCAGGCCTCCGACCTCGTCCAGGAAGGGCTGATCCGGGTCTACGTCCGGTGGTCGCGGCTGACGCGCAACGGCGGCGAGCTCGCCTATGCACGCAAGGCGGTCGTGAGTGCCTACCTCGACCACGTGCGGCGGCGGTCCAGCACCGAGCGCCCGCAGGAGGCCGACCCCACGCAGGCCTCGAGCGAGGACGTGGCGACGTCGGTGGCCACGCGCGAGGCGTTGATGGCCGCCCTCGCCCAGCTGCCGCCGAGACAGCGGGCGTGCGTCGTGCTGAGGTACTTCGAGGACCTCTCGGTCGCCGAGACCGCGGCCCTCCTCGGCTGCACCGAGGGCACGGTCAAGAGCCAGACCTCGCGCGCACTGTTCTCGCTCCGGTCCATGTTCGAGGACTCGCCGTTCGGCGAGCTGTCCCAAGGAGCCGTCTCATGGTGAACGAGCTGCGCGAGCTGATGCGCGAGGCGAGCGCCCACCCGCCGCAGGACCTCGGCGACCTGCCCGGCGTGCTGCGCCACGGTCGCAGCCGGGTGCGGGTGCGCCGTGCCGGCATGGTCGGAGGTACGGCGCTGGCCGCGGGCGCGATCACCCTCGCGTCGATGTCGTGGCTGGACCCGACCCCGGCCGACCTCGCTGCGGCGGGCGTGCCGGACGTGGCCGGGCCGAGCATGCGCCTGACCGGTGCCCGGCCGGCCGTCGAGGGGCAGGACTACCGCGAGCTGACGTCGTACACCAACGCGGACCTCGATGCCGACAACGGCGCCTACTTCGACGGCGTCACCGACGACGGTCTCGTCCTCTTCCGCGACGGGCCGCGGTCCGGCCAGCTCTACCCGCGCTTGGCGCTGATGGACCCCGCGACGGGCGCCAAGGACTGGCTGCCGAAGCTGGACGTCGGCCAGACCCAGACCCGGGCCGTCGAGCTCGGCGACGACCGGCTGGTGCTGGTGTCGCTCGGCGAGGCGGTCGTCTACGTCTTCGACCGCGACGCCCGACAGTGGAGCGGCCTGAAGTGGCCCGAGCTCCCGAAGACCGCCGAGACCCGGATCGCCGACCTGGGGCCCGACGGGCGGCTCTACGTGCTGGTCCCTGCGACGCAGGGCTCCCCGCCACCGGGCGGGTGGCCGACGGGACCCGACGGCGAGGCGGACGACGCCGATGCCGAGGGCGACACCTTCGACCTCTGGTCGGTGTCACCCACCGATGCGACGGACATCCGCGACGAGCGCCTGCGCGTCGGCGCGATCGGCTTCACCGACGACTCCCTGGTGTGGACCGACTCGTCCAACGGGGCAGCCGGGCTGGTGCACGTGCGCGACCTGGCGACCGGCGAGGAGTCGTCCTTCGATCCCGAGCTGGGCGAGCGGTGCAACCTGCTGGGGTTCAGCGTGGCGGGCGAGCGGATCGCCATGTCGCAGTACTGCGGCACCTACGAGGGCGGTGTCCGCGACGACCGTGTCCAGGTGGTGACGACCGGGGGCGAGCAGATCGTGACCGTCCAGGAGAGCGGCGTGGACGGAGGGATCCTCGGTGAGGACGGCGACTTCCTGACGCTGACGGCGTACGACCGCGCGACCGGCGGCACCTACGTCTACGACTTCGACGAGGGGCAGCTGCTGCGGCTCAGCGACGGAACGTCGTCGTGGAACGTCGGCAGCGGCCCGACGCCGGGCGACCAGTTCCTGTGGAGCGAGCCGGCCGGCGCGAAGGTCTCCCTCTTCGGCCGCAGCGGTGCCACGGTCCACCTGGGCGAGCTGATCCGCTGAGATGCGCGACAGGCCCGCACCGGATCCCGGTGCGGGCCTGTCGTGTCGGAACGGGTCGGATCAGTGGCCGTGGCCGTGCCCGTGACCGCCACCGGCGGGAGCCGGCTCGTCCTCCTCGGGCTTCTCCACGATCAGCGTCTCGGTGGTGAGCAGCATCGCGGCGATGGAGGTCGCGTTGACGAGCGCCGAGCGGGTGACCTTGACCGGGTCGAGGACGCCCTGGGCGACCAGGTCGCCGTAGGTGTCGGTGGCGGCGTTGTAGCCGTTGCCGACGCCGAGCTCGCGTACCTTGGCGGTCACGACGTAGCCGTTGACGCCACCGTTCTCGGCGATCCAGCGCAGCGGCTCGTCGGCCGCCTTGCGGACCACGCGGACGCCGGCAGCCTCGTCACCGGTGAGGCCGAGGTTGTCGTCCAGCACCGCGACGGCGTGGATGAGCGCGGAGCCACCGCCGGGGACGATGCCCTCCTCGATCGCGGCGCGCGTCGCGGAGACGGCGTCCTCGATGCGGTGCTTCTTCTCCTTGAGCTCCACCTCGGTGGCGGCGCCGACCTTGATCACGCAGACACCGCCGGCGAGCTTGGCGAGGCGCTCCTGGAGCTTCTCGCGGTCCCAGTCGGAGTCGGTGTTCTCGATCTCGGCCTTGATCTGGTTGACGCGGCCCTCGACAGCGGAGCTGTCGCCGGCGCCGTCGACGATCGTGGTGTTGTCCTTGGTGATGACCACGCGACGGGCCTGGCCGAGCACCTCGAGGCCCACCTGGTCGAGCTTGAGCCCGACCTCGGGGGCGACGACCTGCGCACCGGTCAGCGTCGCGATGTCCTGCATCATCGCCTTGCGGCGGTCACCGAAGGCCGGGGCCTTCACGGCGGCGACGTTGAACGTGCCGCGGATCTTGTTGACGACCAGCGTCGAGAGCGCCTCGCCGTCGACGTCCTCGGCGAGGATGAAGAGCGGCTTGCCGGTGCCGATGACCTTCTCGAGGACCGGGAGCAGCTCCTGGATCGAGGAGATGTTGCCCTGGTGGAGAAGGATGTAGGGGTCGTCGAGGACGGCCTCCATCGACTCCGGGTCGGTCACGAAGTAGGCGGACACGTAGCCCTTGTCGAACTGCATGCCCTCGGTGAACTCGAGCTCGGTGCCCATGGTGTTGGACTCCTCGACCGTGATCACGCCGTCCTTGCCGACCTTGTCGAAGGCCTCGGCGAGCAGGTCGCCGATGACGCTGTCGCGGCTCGAGATCGTGGCGACGGACGCCATGTCCTCGCGCGAGTCGACCTCGCGGGCGGCCTCGCGCAGCGCGTCGCCCACGGCCTCGGCCGCGGCGTCCATGCCGCGCTTGAGGCCCATCGGGTTGGCGCCGGCCGCGACGGCACGGAGGCCCTCGTGGACCATGGCCTGGGCCAGCACGGTGGCGGTGGTGGTGCCGTCACCAGCGATGTCGTTGGTCTTGGTGGCCACCTCCTTGGTGAGCTGGGCACCGAGGTTCTCGAAGGGGTCGTCGAGCTCGATCTCACGCGCGACGGTGACACCGTCGTTGGTGATGGTCGGCGCGCCCCACTTCTTGTCGAGGACGACGTAGCGGCCCTTGGGGCCGAGCGTCACCTTGACGGCGTTGGCGAGGGCGTCGACGCCGCGCTCGAGGGCGCGGCGGGCGGCCTCGTCGAACTCCAGGATCTTGGGCATCTATGTGCTCCTAGGAAAGATGTGTGGGCCGTACGAACCTGACGTGCCTGACGCCCGGCTGGCATCACGCCAGCCGGGCTGCCAGGTGCGTCAGGAGACGACGGCGAGGATGTCGCGGGCGGAGAGGATGAGGTACTCCTCGCCGGCGTACTTGACCTCGGTGCCGCCGTACTTGCTGTAGATGACCTTGTCGCCGACGGCGACGTCGAGCGGGACGCGGTTGCCGTTGTCGTCGACTCGACCGGGGCCGATCGCCACGACCTCGCCCTCCTGGGGCTTCTCCTTGGCCGTGTCCGGGATGACCAGGCCCGAGGCCGTGGTCTGCTCGGCTTCGAGCGTCTGGACGACGATGCGGTCCTCGAGGGGCTTGATGTTGACCGACACTTCGGATCAACCTCCACTTTCTCTGCACGAGATTCTTCAGGAGCCCGGAATCATTTGTCCCGGGGCTCCCAGGACGTGGGCTCGTGGGCCGGGCGGCACGCCGTCGCGGGGGTCGTGCAGAGGCTCGTGAGCATTGGCATTCTCAGGGTGAGAGTGCCAGAACAGACGCTAGCACTCTGCCTGACCGAGTGCTAGCGCAGGCGACCCCCGCCCGGTGGCACGTCGTGCTGACAGGATGCCTGCGTGGAGATCTCGACGCTGGACTGGCTGCAGACGACCGAGGGCGCGCGGCTGCTGGTCCACGCCGCCGAGGCCTGGGCCGACCACCCCGGAGACCCGGTCCGGGTCGCGAGCGTCGTACGACGCCTCGAGCCCGACGCCGAGAAGGCGGCGGCGGCGACGACGCAGGCGCAGCTGCGTGTGAAGGCCGTCGCCAAGTTCGGCGATGCGGCGCTGCGGATGTTCTTCACCCCCGATGCGCTCGAGCAGGCGACCCGGTTCCGCGTGGCCGACCACCGGGCGGCGCGCCTGGCCGCGGCGATCCCCGGCGGGAGCGTGGTCGACCTCGGCTGCGGCATCGGCGGCGACCTGCTCGCCTTCTCGCGCGCCGGCCTCGTCGCGGCGGGCATCGACCAGGACCCGGTGCGGGTGGCGATGGCGGAGGCCAACCTGGCCGCGCTCGGTCTGGCGGGCGCCGTCCTGGCCGGTGACGCCACCACCCTCGACACGAGCGGCTTCGACGCGGCCTTCGCGGACCCCGCGCGGCGCGGCGGCAGGGGCCGGGTCTTCGACGTGGAGGGGTGGACCCCACCGTGGCCCTGGGTGCTCGACCTGCTGACCAAGCGGTCCCTGGTCAAGGTCGCGCCGGGGATCGGCCACGACCTCGTGCCGTCCGGCGTCGAGGCGGAGTGGGTCAGTGACGGCGGCGAGGTCAAGGAGGCCGTGCTGTGGTCGCCGAGCCTCTCCACCACCGATCGGCGCGCGACCGTGATCGGCGTGCGGGGGCTCGCGACGCTGACCGATGAGGACGCTCCGCCGCTCGGCGGGGGCGGCGTCGAGGTCCGTGAGGTCGGGGCCTTCCTCTACGAACCCGACGGCGCTGTCATCCGGGCCGGCCTCGTCACGGCCGTGGCCGCCGGTGTGGACGGCGGCCTGGTGGACGAGCACATCGCCTACGTCACCAGTGACGCCTCCTTCCGTTCGCCGTTCGCCCGGGGATACCGCGTGCTCGAGCACCTTCCCTACCGCGAGAAGCAGCTCAAGGCCGCGCTGCGCGAGCGCGGCATCGGGCGGCTCACGATCAAGAAGCGTGGTGTCCAGGTCGTCCCGGATGAGCTGCGCAAGCGCCTTGCCCTGAAGGGTGACAACGAGGGCACGCTCGTGATGACCCGCGTCGCGGGCCACGGAACGGCCCTGCTGGTCGAGCCGTTCTAGCCGTCAGGCCTGGCAGCCGTTGCGGGCCACGCCGGCGACGCGTACCGGCAGCCGGCCGGGTGCCGGCGCCTCGCCGAGCAGCACCTCCACCAGCACGTCCATGGCACCGGGAGAGTCGCCGTACGTCGCGATGCGTGTGGGTGCGCTGACCCGGCCCAGCACCCAAGGACTGTCGGTCGCGACGGCGACCGCGCCGTCGACCGGCGCGTCGTGGAAGCCGGAGAAGCCGACGGGCGTCCCGACGGCGAGCCGGGCGTCCTCGCGGGCGGTCCACGCGTCGAGGCGTCGCACGCGTCGCGCCTCTGCCTTCTTCCACGCCCGCTTGCGCATCGTGAAGTGCCGCTTGCCCTCCCGCGGCCGTCGCTCGGGCCGCGGTCGCGCGCTCGCCAGCCGGTGCGGTGGCGAACGGCGCAGCAGCACGCCCAGGCCGGCGCGCCCCGCAGCCGCGGTGAAGCCCGCGACCGCGCCGGGATCGCCGTAGGCGTGGACCGACTCCCCCACGAGCCGGCCCGAGCACTCCCCATCGGTCACGGTGACGGCGGCGGCGGACAGGTCGCGCGAGGCGTCGCTCGCCGACCCGACGGGGGCGCCCGGGGCGCCGGACAGGTGCGTCAGC
>NZ_JAOPWY010000019.1 GCF_025965415.1 Nocardioides sp. | reverse complement strand
GCTCGAAGTCACCGGTCCGCGGCAGCGGGTGCCGGCCGCCCGGACCGGGCGGGGCAGCCAGGTCGGCGTCGAGGTCGACGTACGCCGCCCCGGGCACGTGGCCGGCCCCGAACTCGCCGGCACCCGGCGGGCCGCCCATCCGGTAGCGCACGTCCAGGACGGCGACGTCGGCGAGCGAGGCGCGCAGCTCGGCGACGGAGATCAGCGGACCGGTCATGGGGCCATCCTCCAACAGACACCCTGTGAAAGGATCGTGTCCCGTGGCTGAACTGAACTTCTTCACCGGCACCATGGACTCCGGCAAGAGCACCCTCGCGCTCCAGACGAACCACAACCACGCCGTGCGCGGCCGGGTGGGGCAGATCTTCACCAGCCACGACCGGGCCGGCACCGCGGTGATCTCATCGCGCCTCGGGCTGACCCACGAGGCCCTGGAGGTGGGCCCGGACTTCGACTTCTGGCGCTACATCGTCACCACGCTGACCCAGGGCGGCCGCATCGACTACCTCATCTGTGACGAGGCGCAGTTCTACACCGCGCTCCAGGTCGAGCAGCTCGCCAAGATCGTCGACGAGCTCCAGCTCGACGTCTTCTGCTTCGGCATCCTCACCGACTTCCGCACCCGGATGTTCCCCGGCGCCGCACGGCTCGTCGAGCTCGCGGACCGGATGGAGGTGCTGCAGGTCGAGGCCCTGTGCTGGTGCGGCAAGCGCGCCACCCACAACGCCCGCACCGAGAACGGCGCGATGGTCACCGACGGCGAGGTCATCGTCGTCGGCGACGTCGAGCAGCCCGACGAGCCGCCGGCCGACGTGGCCTACGAGGTCCTGTGCCGCCAGCACCACCGCCGCCGGCTCACGGCCGCGCGTGCCAAGGCCGTCAGCCTCGCGCCCGAGCCGCTGCCCTTCGGCTGAGCGGGCGCGGGCTCGGCTGACGCCCTCTTCGCCAACTCACGAGTTGGCCAGCCAACTGGTCAGTTGGCGGGGACCGGGACCTCAGCCCACCAGGATCGGGATCAGCATCTCCGCCGGGGTGAGCGAGCCGTGCAGCCCGACGAGGGTGTCCTCGTAGGCGAAGTCCCGCGTGGAGACGATCGCCGTGTCGTCGTGGCAGGCGACCATCACGTCACCGAGTCGCTGCAGCACGCCCGGCTCCACCGCGCCGAACCACCCGAGCTCGACGGCCTCCTCGCGGGTCACGACGCTCGCCCGGTCGCCGAGCACCCCGCGCCAGGTGGCGAGCACATCGGGCACCGCGCGACCGGAGCAGTAGAGGTGACGGAAGCGCGCCTCGCCACCCATCAGGAAGACCCCGTCGCGCATCCCGTCGACCCGGTCCACGTCGACGCGGGCTGCCCGCGGGCTGTCGACCATGCCGTGGTCGGCGACCACGAGCAGCCGGGTCGGGCCCGGCAGCACCTCGCGCAGCTGCTCAGCCTGCGCGTCGACCATCGCGAGCTGCTGGAGCCACTGCGAGGAGGCGACGCCGTACTTGTGGCCGGTCCAGTCGAGGTCCGAGTCGTAGACGTAGGTGAGCGACGGCTCGTGCGCCGAGGCCCCGACCACGGCGGCGATGCGCTCACCGACGCGGTCGGCGCCGACGTACGTCGCCCCTCGCTGCGAGGCGACCGTCAGACCCGAGCCGTCGAAGTCGCGCTTGTTGACCGAGGTCACGTGGACACCCGCCTGCGCCAGCCGGCCCAGGGCGGTCGGGTGCGGCTGCCACGCCACCGGGTCGACGTCCGGGTCCCACGAGAGGTGGTTGAGCAGCCGGTCGGTGCCGGGGATGCGTGAGGTGAAGCCCACCAGCCCGTGGGCGCCGGGCACCAGTCCGGTGCCCAGCGACGTCAGCGAGGTGGCGGTCGTCGACGGCACGCCGGCCGTGCCGGTCGAGCCGTCCGCGACCAGGGACGAGAGGTACGGCGCCACGTGGCCGTGGCGGGCCAGCAGCTCGGCACCCATGCCGTCGACGAGGAACACGACGTACGACGGCGCCGGGGGCAGCTCCAGCCCGACGGGGTGACCGTCCAGCTCGACGCCCAGCGCGCGGCCGACCGAGGGGATGACGTCGGCCAGCGAGCGGTCGCCGTAGGCCGGCGGGGTGAAGCGGGTCGTCACCGTGCGGTGGTCATCCGCGCGTGCGCGCCGACAGCGCGTCGGCGAAGGCCAGCAGGCCGCTCACCGCGTCGGCACCCTCCGCGGCGGCGGAGACGCGCAGCGTGTAGTCGTCGCCGGCGAGCGTGCCGGTGTAGCCGTGGTCGGCGTCGCAGTTGGGGTCCGAGCAGGCGGCAGGCTCGAGGTCGAGGCGACCGACGCCGCCCCACCCGATCGTCAGCACGGCCTCGGCCGGCGGCGCCACGCCCGCCGTGGGGTTGGCCACCATCCGGGTCACGACCACCGTGCGGATCGAGGTGAGGGTGACGGCCTCGGTGGTGGTCGACGTGTAGGGCTCGGGGAGCAGGTCGTCGCCCGGGTGCTCGTCGGTGTGCGCGATCACGAGCCGGGTCGGGGTCAGCAGCAGCGCCGTGAGGTGCCGGCGCACCTCTTCGTGGTCGAAGGTCGTCTCGTGGTGCACGAAGTAGGAGAGGACCTCCTCGCCCCCCGCGGCCGAGAAGACGCCGTCGGCGACCACCTCGGGGTAGTAGCCGGTGCGGTGGATCGCCTGGCGGAGGTCGTGGGAGACGTCCGCGTCACGGGTGGAGCGGGGCATGCTGCCAGTCTGTCACGCAATCGTCGGTCCGGCCTCAGTCGGGCAGGGTGTCCCCCGGCATCGTGCTGAGCCGCCGGACGAACCAGTCCGAGCGGGGGTCCTTCACAGGCTCGACGCGCACGTTGGCCCCCAGCACCGCCGTGCCCTGGGCGCCGGCCAGCACGAGGGGCAGCTGCAGCGCGCGCACCTGGGGCAGGTCGTGCTGCAGCTGCGCCACCTGGCGCACCAGCCGCTCGATCTCCTCCACGTCGACGATCTCGCTCCCGCGGTAGCCGAAGAGCAGCGGGGAGGCCTTGATCTCGCGCACCATGTCCTGGGCGTCGTGGTCGGCGAGCGGTGGGATCCGGTAGGACCGGTCCCCCAGCAGCTCGGTCAGCGGCCCCCCTATGCCGAAGGAGATCACCGGCCCGAACAACGGGTCCTCGATGGTCGCGATCGTGACCGGCACGCCGGGCGGGGCGTTGCGCTGCACCACGAAACCGGCCCGGCCGGGGTCGGTGATCAGGTCGTTGAGCGACTCCCAGGCATCGGCCATCTCCTCGGCGTTGTCGATGTTGCGCCACACGTGGGCGAGGTCGGGACGGTCGCGGAGGTGGTCGGCGGTGGCCTTGAGCACCACGTCCCAGCCCAGCGTCTCGCCCGCCGCGATCGCCTCGTCGAGCGACTCGACGGCATAGGTGTCCCACATGTCGATGCCGTACGCCTTCAGCAGGCGGTGCTGCTCGTCGAAGTCGAGGTCGCGACCCTCGGGGTGGTTCATCAGCAGCTCGTTGACCAGGTGGCGGGCCGCGTCGCGGTCGGCCGAGGCCAGGTCGCTGACCGTCGACTGCGGCATGCGCAGCCACACGGCGTACTCGACGACCCGGGCGAGGGCGCGGACCGCGGCCTCGACGGCGGGGTACGACGGCACGGACCCGCGGCCGGCGCTGGAGCCGGCGACGTCGGGCACGCGGAGCAGCTCGGGCACGCCCTCGGTGCCGAGGAACGTCGAGACGATCGGCTTGTCGGACTGCTCGCCGACCGCCGCCAGCACGTTGGCGACGTCCTCGCGGGCGCCGGCGACGTTGAGGGGCGGGATGAAGATGGCGACGACCGCATCGACCTCGGGGTCGTCGATCGCCCCGTCCAGGGCGTCCTCGAAGTCCTCGGCCGTGGCGTCGGCGCCGAGCGCGACCTGCTTGTTGACGACCAGGCCGACGGAGTTGGCCGCATCGGCGGCCAGCAGCCCGAGCGCGTCGGAGTTGCCCACGATGGCGACGCGTCGCCCGCGCGGCAGCGGCTGGTGCGCGAGCAGCTGGGCGACGTCGAACATCTCCTCCAGCGACTCGACCTGGATGATCCCGGCCTGCCGGAACATCGCGTCGACCGCCTCGGGCGGTGCGGCGATCTTGCGGACGGCGTGGCCCATCGGCACGCCCTGGGAGCTGCGGCCCGAGCGCACGGCCACGATCGGCTTGCGGCGGCTGACCCGCCGCGCGACCCGGGAGAACTTGCGCGGGTTGCCGATGGACTCGAGGTAGAGGAGCACGACCTCGGTGGCGTCGTCCTCCTCCCAGTACTGGAGGAGGTCGTTGCCGGACACGTCGGCGCGGTTGCCGGCGCTGACGAAGGTGGTCAGGCCGAGGCCGCGGTTCTGGACCTTCTCCAGGATCGCCGACCCCAGCGCGCCGGACTGGCAGAAGAACCCGGCACGCCCGCGCGGTGGCATGACCGACGAGAGGGAGGCGTTGAGGGAGACCTCGGGGTCGGTGTTGATGATGCCGAGGGCGTTGGGTCCGATCAGCCGCAGGCCGTAGGAGCGGGAGAGCCCCACCAGGCGGCGCTGCCGCATCAGCCCCTCCTCGCCGGTCTCGGCGAAGCCGGAGGAGATCACGACGAGCCCGTGCACGCCCTTGGCCGCGCAGTCGAGCACGACGTCCTGCACGGACTCGGCGGGCACCGCCACGATGGCCACGTCCACGTCGCCCGGGATCTCCCCCACCGTCTTCCACGCCGGCATCCCGGCGACCGAGTCGGCGTTGGGGTTGACCACGTAGATGCGGCCGGCGAAGTTGCCGAGGACCAGGTGGCGCACCAGCGCCCGGCCGATCGTCTCCTGGCGGCGGCTGGCGCCGATGATGGCGACGGACTTCGGGGAGAAGAAGCGCTCGATCGAGGCGTACTCGGCGCGGTGCTCGCGCTGCTCCATCACCCCGATCGCCGTGTCGGTGGGGTCGATCCGGAAGACGAGCTCCATGACGCCGTCCTCGAAGGCGCTCTTCACCTGGTAGCCGGCGTCCTTGAAGGTGTGGATCATCGCCTGGTTGTCGGGCAGCACCTCGGCGACGAACTCCTCGATCCCGCGCTCGCGGCCGGCCTGCGCCAGGTGCTCCAGCAGGAGCTGGCCGATGCCGCGGCCCTGGTGCTTGTCCTCGACCAGGAACGCGACCTCGGCGTAGCCGGGACGGATGGTGTCGAAGCGGCCGACGGCGATCATCTCGCCCCCGACGGTCAGGATGAGGGCGACCCGGTCGCGGTGGTCGACACGGGTGAAGCGGTCGAGGTCCCGCTCGGACAGCTCGGGCATCGGCGAGAAGAAGCGGTAGTACTTCGACTGGTCCGAGACCCGGGCGTAGAAGTCGACGAGCAGGTCGCGGTCCGAGGGCTGCATGGGCCGGATGTGGGCGGTCCGGCCGTCGCGCAGCAGGACGTCCGCCTCCCAGTGCCGCGGCGGCGGCGCAGTCGTGCCCAGCTCGTCTGCTTCGGCGTCCGCGTGGCTCACGGCTGCAATCTATCGGGCTTCCGGAGCACTCGGTGGCAGACCGCCGTCCCCAACCGACGGGGATGCTCCGGCGAGCCCCGGCGCGCAGGCGCGGTGGGACCGGGGAGAATGACGCCCATGGCACGACGTACGACGAAGCAGCCCCTGCCGGACGACTTCGAGGAGCACATCCTCGACACCGACATCCGTGACGAGATGCAGTCGTCGTTCCTGGAGTACGCCTACTCCGTCATCTACTCCCGGGCGCTGCCCGACGCGCGCGACGGCCTCAAGCCCGTGCAGCGCCGGATCCTCTACACGATGGACGAGATGTCGCTGCGTCCCGACCGCGGGCACGTCAAGAGCGCCCGCGTCGTCGGCGAGGTGATGGGTCGGCTGCACCCGCACGGTGACGGCGCGATCTACGACGCCCTGGTCCGGATGGCGCAGCCGTGGTCGATGCGGCTGCCGACCGTCGACGGCCACGGCAACTTCGGCTCGCCCGACGACTCCCCGGCCGCGATGCGCTACACCGAGTGCCGGATGGCCCCGGCGGCCGTCGCGATGACCGCCTCGATCGACGAGGACACGGTCGACTTCAAGCCCAACTACGACTCCCGCGAGACCGAGCCGGTCGTGCTGCCCGCGGCGATCCCCCACCTGCTGGTCAACGGTGCCGCCGGCATCGCGGTCGGCATGGCGACCAACATCGCCCCGCACAACCTCGTCGAGGTCGTCCAGGCGCTCAAGCACCTGATCACCCACCCGCAGGCCTCGCTCGACGACCTGATGCGCTTCATCCCCGGCCCCGACCTGCCCACGGGCGGCAAGATCGTCGGCCTCGACGGCATCAAGGACGCCTACGAGTCGGGCCGCGGCACCTTCCGGATGCGCGCGACCGCGCGCGTCGAGTCGGTGACCGCGCGACGCAAGGGCATCGTGGTGACCGAGCTGCCCTACGGCGTGGGCACCGAGCGGGTGATGGAGCAGATCAAGAAGCTCGTGCTCGCCAAGAAGCTGCAGGGCATCGCCGACATCAAGGACCTCAGCGACCGCGAGCACGGTCTGCGCCTGGTCGTCGAGATCAAGAACGGGTTCGTCCCCGAGGCGATCCTCGAGCAGCTCTACCGCCAGACCGCGCTCGAGGACACCTTCGGCATCAACGCCGTCGCGCTCGTCGACGGCCAGCCCCGCACCCTCGGCCTCAAGGAGATGCTCGACGTCTTCCTCCGCCACCGGTTCGAGGTCGTCCGCCGCCGCTCGACGTACCGCCGCGCCAAGGCCGCCGACCGCCTGCACCTCGTCGACGGCCTGCTGATCGCCATCCTCGACATCGACGAGGTCATCCAGGTCATCCGGTCCTCCGACAACGCCGCGGCGGCCAAGGAGCGACTGATCTCGGTCTTCGAGCTGTCCGAGGCCCAGGCCGACTACATCCTCGACATGCCGCTGCGCCGGCTCACGAAGTTCTCCAAGCTCGAGCTCGACAAGGAGAAGGCCGAGCTGGAGCGCACGATCGAGCTGCTCGACGCGATCCTCGCCGACGAGCGGCTGCTGCGGAAGGTCGTGTCCGACGAGCTGACCGACATGGCCAAGGAGCACGGCACCCCGCGGCGCACGGTCCTGCTGGCCTCGGCCGGCACCACGGTCACGGCCGCGACCGCGACGTCGGTCGAGGTGGCCGACGACCCCTGCTTCGCGCTGCTGTCGTCCAGCGGACTGCTGGCGCGTACGACGTCGGGCGCCGCGCCCGGCCACGGCGAGGGACGGGCCAACCACGACGTGGTCACGAGCGCCGTCCGCACCACCGCCCGGGGCGAGGTCGGCGTGATCACCAGCCGCGGACGCCTGCTCAAGGTCGGCGTGCTCGACATGCCCGAGCTGCCCGACTCCGCCAACGACCCCAACCTCCAGGGCGGGCTCCCGCTGAGCGAGATCCTCTCCCTCGACGCCGGCGAACGCGCCCTGGCACTGACCTCGCTGCCCACCGACGGGCCGGGCCTCGCCCTCGGCACCCGCGCCGGCATCGTCAAGCGGGTCAACCCCGAGGTCCTCGGCCGCGACGAGTGGGAGGTCATCGGCCTCCGCGACGGCGACCAGGTGGTGGGTGCCATCGAGCTCGTCACGGGCGAGGAGGAGCTCTGCTTCATCTCCAGCGACGCCCAGCTGCTCCACTTCCCCGCCTCCGGCGTGCGGCCGCAGGGACGCGCCGGCGGCGGCATGGCCGGCATCAAGCTCGGCGCGGGACAGCACGTCGCCTTCTTCGGGGCCTTCGACCCGGCCGACGCCGTCGTCGTGACGGCGTCCGGATCCTCCACCGCACTGCCGGGCACCGAGGCCGGCGCGGTGAAGGTCACGCCGTTCACCGAGTACCCCGGCAAGGGTCGCGCCACCGGCGGGGTCCGCAGCCACCGCTTCCTCAAGGGCGAGGACATCCTCGTGGCCGCCTGGGCCGGCCCCGGCCCCGCACGCGCGTCCGCCGCCAGCGGCGCTCCGATCGACCTGCCC
>NZ_JAOPWY010000092.1 GCF_025965415.1 Nocardioides sp. | reverse complement strand
CAACAACGCCTGGTGGTACGGCGTCCTCGTCTCCCCCGAGACGAAGAACTACGAGACGGTCGTCGACTACATCGACTACTGGCTCGGTGGCGAGCCGCACAAGATCATGGCTCCGCAGGGCTACTACACCCCGCGCCCAGACCTGGTGAAGCCGCTCATCGAGAACACCTTCACCACCGACCCCGACATCTCCGACTGGGACTACTGGTACGCCGGCGCCACCGACAAGCGGCCCTCGCTGGAGTCCCGGATCCAGAACACTGCCGAGTGGCAGCAGTACCCGGCCGAGTTCGCCGAGTACTCGCGCCTCTGGACCGAGTTCACCGCCAGCTGACCCGAGGGGCTCTGAGAAGGACCACGATGACGACGACGACCGAGACCGAGAGCGAGACCAGGTCTCCCTCACTCCGCGGGGCCACCGGGCGCAAGGCTCTCCCCCCACTCCTGGCATGGCCCGCGCTGATCTGGATCTCGGTCTCGGTCATCGTGCCCGTCGTCTTCGTGGTCACGGTCGGGTTCTGGCGCCTGGACGGCTTCGAGCTGGTCCAGGACTGGGACCCGTCCACCTACTCCCTCATGCTCACCGACTCCACCTTCTGGGGCATCGTCTGGTGGACGGTGCGCACCTGGCTGACGGTGCTCACGCTGATCCTCGGCATCGGCGTCCCGGCGGCCTACTTCATCGCCCGCCACGTGCGATCTCTCTCGATGCAGACCGCCATCCTGATGCTCACCGTGCTTCCCTTCTGGGTCAGCTACGTCATCCGGATCATCACCTGGATCCCGATGTTCGGCAACAAGGGCGTACTGAACGGGGCGCTCGTCAAGGCCGGGATCATCGACAGCCCCAGCTCGGCGTTCCTGTACAACTCGGTGGCGATGACGATCGCGCTGGTGTCGATGTACATCGTGTTCATCGTCGGCCCGGTCTACTTCGGGCTCTCCCGGATCGACGCCGACACCCTCGCGGCCTCACGCATGTCGGGTGCCTCGCCCTGGACGACGTTCTGGAAGGTCGAGATCCCTCTCGCCAAGCCGGGGATCGTCGCCGGCTCGTTCTTCGCGACCGTGTTCCTGCTCGGCGACTTCGCGACCGAGCAGATCGTCGGCGGGGCCACCAACCCGATGCTCGCCGGACTGTCCCTGCGGTACGCCGAGACGCTCCAGTGGCCCATGGCCGCAGCGGTCTCCGCTGCGCTGCTCGTGATCGCCCTGGTGCTCATCTGGCTGCTCAGCCGTATCCACGACCTGCGGAAGGAGGTCTGAGCCGTGGAGGTGCAGACCCGAGGACAGCGGATCTTCAAGTTCGTCAGCATGGGGTTCCTCCTGCTGGTGCTGGTCGCGCTCTACGCGCCGCTGCTGGTGATGACCAGCCTGTCGTTCACCGAGGACCAGACGTCGACGTTCCCACCCACGAACCTGTCGATGATCTCCTACGAGAAGCTGCTGCACCCCGACCGGATCGAGCTGTTCACGATCGCCGGCGAGCCGATCACCGACTACTGGGGCCCGCTCCAGCTCTCCTTGCTGCTGGGGGGGCTGACCGCCGTCGTGGCGACGGTGCTGGGGCTCTCAGCCGCCGTCGCATTCCGCCAGCAGTTCCGGGGCCGTAACTCGCTGTTCTTCGTCCTGCTGCTCGGCATGATCGCGCCCGGCATCGTGGTGGGCCTCGGCATCCGGCTCCTGGCCACCGCGATCGAGCTCGAGCCGCGTTGGTACACCACAGGCCTGCTGGTGCACGTCGGGTGGACGCTTCCGTTCTCGTTCGTGATCTTCATGATCTTCCTCAACCGCTTCGACCGGCAGATCGAGGAGGCGGCGTCCATGCTCGGGGCCACGGCGCTGCAGGTCTTCCGGCACGTCACGCTGCCGATCCTGCGCCCCGCGGTGCTCGCGTCCCTGCTCTTCGGCTTCACGCTCTCCTTCGACGAGCTCCAGCGCAGCGCCCTGGCGCTGGGACAGGACATCTCGCTCCCGCGCGCCCTCGTCTCGGTGACGACGATCCGCGTGACACCCGTCGTCTACTCCCTGGGTGCGATCATCGCCATCGCCTCCCTAGCGGTGGTGCTGGTCTACCTGGTCATGTTCGAGAGGGACGCCAAGAAGCTCTACCTTCCTGCCGCGGCGAAGGACGACGAGTGATAGGGAGGCCGGCACCGGTCGGGCCCCCCGACTCGCTGCCCGCGCTGTCGCCCGAGCTGAACCTGCTGCTGGGGCGCATGCGCGCGGTGCCCCTGGGCGAGGCGGCCGTCGCGATGTCGTTCGACCCGAGCCGAGGGGTGGAGAAGTGAACAGCGACCTCGACATCCTGACCGCCCGGACGGCGATCCGGCGTGGCGAGCTCTCGCCGGTGGAGCTGACCCGCGCCTGCCTGGCCCGTGTCGACGAGGTCGACGGTGCCGTCAACGCCTACGTCGAGGTCTACGCCGAGGACGCGCTCACCGCCGCCCAGCAGGCCGAGGACGAGATCGGGCGCGGCATCGACCGCGGCCCGCTGCACGGCATCCCGATCGCGGTGAAGGACCTCTTCGACGTCGCCGGGCGCGTGACCCGGGCGGGCTCGCGATCGCTGGCCGACGCCCCGCCGGCCGCCGTGGACGCCCATAGCGTCCGGCTGCTCCGCGACGGCGGCGCGGTCATCCTCGGCAAGACCCACACCCACGAGTTCGCATTCGGGTCCACGACCCCGCAGACCGGCAACCCCTGGGACCTCGACCGGGTCCCGGGCGGCTCCAGTGGCGGGTCGGCGGCCGCACTGGCCCTCGACACCTGCCTGATGGCGCTCGGCACGGACACCGCCGGCTCCATCCGGATGCCCGCCGCGCTGTGCGGCGTCGTCGGCATCAAGCCGACCTACGGCCGGGTGAGCAAGTCCGGGATCGCGCCGCTGAGCTGGTCCCTGGACCACGCCGGCCCGCTCACGCGTTACGTCGCCGACGCCGCGGCAGCGCTGCAGGTGATGGCAGGGCACGATCCCGCCGACGTGGGCTCGCACGACGTGCCGGTCCCCGACTACCTGGCCCGCCTCGACGACGGGGTCGACGGACTCACGATCGCCGTGCCGGTCAACCACTACGCCGAGAACCTCAGCCCCGGCATGCAGGACGCCTACGAGCAGTCCCTCGCGGTGCTCGAGCAGCTGGGCGCGACCGTCGTCCGGGTCGAGCTCCCACTCGCGCCGGCGTACATGGGCGCCACGTTCGCGATCATGATGGCCGAGGCCAGCGCCTACCACCGGCACCGCCTCGGCCCGCTGGGCAACCTCTACACCGAGGACGTCCGCACCCTGCTGGAGGCTGGCCTGAGCCTGCCTGCGGTGGACTACATCGACGGCCAGCGCACTCGCGGGCTCGTCCAGGCCGAGTGGCAGCAGATCCTCTCGACCGCGGACGTCGTGGTCGTCCCGACCCTCCCGACCTCCGCTGCCCTGCGCGACGCCTCGGTCCTGGACATCACCGACAGCTACTCCGAGTCGATCATGAGCTCCTACGTGCGGCTGTCGTGTCCGGCGAACCTGACCGGACTGCCCGCGCTGTCGGTGCCGTGCGGTGTCGACGCGCAGGGCCTCCCGCTCGGTCTGCAGATCATCGGTCGCGCGTTCGACGAGGCGACCGTCCTCCAGGTCGGCGCGGCGTACGAGCGAGCCACGACCTGGCACCGGCTGCGTCCGCCGACTCCGGAGGTCGACGCGGGGAGCAGACAGCGATGAGCGCCGGTCCCCTCGCGGTCGACCTGAACTGCGACCTCGGCGAGTCCTACGGCGCGTGGTGCCTCGGCGACGACGCCGCCATGCTGTCGCTCGTGAGCAGTGCGAACGTCGCGTGCGGATTCCACGCCGGGGACCCCACGGTGATCCGGCAGACCACCGCGACCGCGGCCGCCGAGGGTGTGAGGATCGGCGCCCATGTCGGCTACCCGGACCTGGCCGGCTTCGGCCGACGCTTCATGGACATGTCGCCGGAGTCCCTGGCCGACGCGGTGCTCTACCAGATCGCAGCGCTGGAGGGATTCGCCCGGGCCGCCGGCCAGCGCGTCGCCTACGTGAAGCCGCACGGCGCGCTCTACAACACCGTCGTCCACCACGTCGGGCAGGCACGGGCGGTCGTCCGGGCGACCAAGACCTTCGACCCCTCGCTGAAGATCCTCGGGCTGCCCGGCTCCGCGGTGTTGGCCGCAGCCCGCGAGGAGGGGCTCGGGGTGATCACCGAGGCGTTCGTCGACCGCGCCTACACCCCCGAGGGGACCCTGGTCAGCAGGTCCGAGCCCGGCGCCGTCCTCACCGACGTCGAGCACGTGGCCCGTCGGGCGACCCGCATGGTCACCCACCACGAGGTCGAGGCCATCGACGGCAGCATCATCAGCATCGACGCCGACTCCCTGTGCATCCACGGTGACAGCCCGGGCGCGGTCGAGATGGCACACGCGGTCCGCGCCGCGCTGACCGCAGCAGGTGTCGAGATCCGAGCAGCTGCGCGGTGAGGTTCATGCGCTGCGGTGACGTCGCCGTGCTCGTCGAGCTGGCCACCCTCGAGGACGTCCTGTCGCTCCATGCAGACCTCGAGGCACGCCCGGTCTCCGGGATGGTGGACCTGGTGCCGGCACTGGAGACCCTGCTGGTGAGATTCGACCCCGCCGTCGCCACTCCGGAGCAGGTCTGCCAGGACATCAGGACCCGGTCCCCCGAACGGGCGCAGCGTCAGACCGGAGAGGTGCTGACCGTGCCCGTCCGGTACGACGGCGAGGACCTGGCCGTGGTCTCTTCGCTGCTCGGGATCTCCGTCGCGGAGACCGTACGTCGCCACACGGGCCAGGTCTGGACAGTCGCCTTCGCGGGGTTCTCCCCCGGCTTCGGCTACCTCGTCGGCGATGCCGGCGGGCTGGAGGTGTCACGTCGCGCCAGCCCTCGCACCCGCGTGCCGGCGGGCGCGGTGGCGCTGGCCGGGGAGTTCACCGGCGTCTACCCGCGTGAGTCCCCCGGCGGGTGGCAGATCGTCGGTCACACCGCCCTCAAGGCGTGGGACCTCCACCGAGACCCGCCGGCCCTGCTCACCCCGGGGACGCGGGTCAGCTTCGCGAGCGTGGACAGCGTTGCGTAGCGCGGAGCTGGTGGTCCTGCACGCAGGCCCCATGGCGACCATCCAGGACCTCGGCCGCCCCGGACTGGCGAGGATCGGCGTCGGCGCCTCGGGCGCCGCGGATCGCGGGTCCCTCAAGCTCGCGAACCGACTGGTGGGCAACCCCGAGGATGCCGCTGCCATCGAGATCACCGTCGGCGACTTCTCGGCGTCCCCGTCGGGTGACCTGCTGATGGCGGTGACCGGAGCCCCGGTGCCGATCTGGGTCGACAGCCGCCCCGAGAGCTGCAACGCCGTCCTGCGCGTGAGGGCCGGGCAGACGATCCGGGTCGGCGTCGCTTCCGCCGGCGTCCGGAGCTATCTCGCGGTCCGGGGCGGGATCGCGGTCCCCCCGGTGCTGGGCTCCCGCTCGACCGACACGATGGCGCACCTCGGCCCGAAGGTCCTCGCGGACGGCGTACGGCTGCCCGTCGGCGCGCCGCCGACCACGTATCCCACCGTGGACCAGGCCGTCACCCGAGCCGCGACCGGTTCGCGGCTACGGGTCATCATGGGTCCGCGCGACGACTGGTTCACCACTGCCTCCTGCCGCACGCTCCTCACCGAGCCGTGGACGGCCACCGCCGTCGGGAACCGGATCGGCATGAGGTTGGCCGGTCCGGTGCTCGAGCGGGTGGTGTCCCGAGAGCTCTCCAGCGAGGGGGTCGTCCGGGGCGCGCTGCAGGTCCCACCGGGGGGTCACCCGACACTGATGCTGGCCGACCACCCGGTCACCGGCGGCTACCCCGTCATCGCGGTGGTGGTGGATGCGGACATGGACCGTGCTGCGAACATCCGACCCGGCGACACGTTGTTCTTCGAAGAGACAAGAAAGCAGGCCCTCACATGAGTGCACCAGTGGAGTCGTTGACCCCCGCCGAGGCCCGGCAGATGTTCCGTGACGGCCTGTCAGTGCCGACGAGCGGTTGGTGCACGGGAATGACCCAGGCGAACCTGATCGCCGTGCCGAAGCGGTACGCCTACGACTTCCTGCTGTTCGCCCAGCGCAACCCCCAGTCCTGCCCGGTCATCGACGTCTCAGACCCGGGCTCTCCCCGCACGAGCCTCGCTCCCGGGGCTGACCTGCGCACGGACATCCCGGGCTATCGGATCATCGCCGACGGCGTCGTCGTCGAGGAGCGCTCGGAGGTCACCGAGCAGTGGACCGACGACATGGTCGCCTTCCTCATCGGCTGCAGCTTCACCTTCGAGCACGCACTGGTCGACGCCGGCGTGCCGGTCCGCCACCTGACCGCGGGCCGCAACGTGCCGATGTACCGGACGAACGTCGCCTCGCGGGCGGCGGGAGTCATGCACGGGCCGATCGTCGTGTCGATGCGCGCGATCCCCGCCCGCCAGGTGGCGACCGCCGTGCAGGTGACGAGCCGCTACCCGACCATGCACGGTGCACCGCTGCACATCGGCGACCCTGCCTCCCTCGGCATCGCGGACCTGGACTCTCCCGACTACGGCGACGCGCCGCTCATCGAGGACGGGGACGTCCCGGTGTTCTGGGGTTGCGGGGTCACGCCGCAGGCGATCGCCGTGGCGGCCGGCCTGCCGTTCGCCATCGCCCACGCCCCCGGCAAGATGATGATCACCGACGTGGCCGACACGTTCTGGGCCGTCTGACGCCGCTCCCGTCCGAGTCGCGGCCACGCCGCTGCCACACGACGTCCCCGTGCCGTGCCGGCCGAGCAGGCACCGCCTGACGCGAGCTGCCACCCTCGTCCCGATGCGGGCGCGTCCCGCGAGGGTCTGTGGACAGTCAACGGACAGCCATGGCTGGTGGTTCACATGTCGAAGGGCCTCCGATCTGCGTTTCCGCAGATCGGAGGCCCTTCTCTGGCTCCCCCGGTTGGACTCGAACCAACAACCCTCCGATTAACAGTCGAATGCTCTGCCAGTTGAGCTACAGGGGATCGCTTTGCAGCGGGGGCAAACACTAGCAAGGGCCTGCGCGAGTGGGGAAATCAGGGCAGGCCGACGTCGCGGCGCATGACCTCGAGGGCCTCCCGGGCCACGTCACGGACGGCCGCGTCGTCCGGGTCGACGCCCTCGTCGTACTCGTAGACCCACTGGATCCCGCCCGCTCCGGACGGCGCGCGCCGGGCGATCACGCGCACGCCGCGACGCCCGGAGACCGGCACGTGGCGCTGCAGCACGACGCTCGCGGTGACCCGCTCGCGCACCAGCTCCAGCAGGCGACCCGGCTCGGCGATCGTGGCGGTGTGGACGGGCCGCTGCTCGCCCCAGCTGCCGACCTCGGAGAGCCGGAAGACGTCGGTGTCGCGATCCCAGCCTGCGGCCTCGACCTGCTCCCACGGCACCCGGCTGGTCGCGCCGTCGGCGACGACGTAGAAGGCGTCGCGGGTGCCGGCGAGGACCGTGCCGTCGGTCGCGGTGGCCGTGGCCAGCACCTTCTCCCCCGGTGCGACCGCCACGGACGAGGAGGACGCACGGCCCCGGCCCTTGCCGAAGACGGGGCTCATGACTGTGACCCGGTCTGGCCGACCGCGCCCTCGCGCAGCTTGCGACGGTGCTGCTCGAGCACGACGAGCTCGCCGAACATGCGGTTGTAGTCGAGGGCGTTCTCGACCGGGTTGGTGCGTTGCAGGCGGGCCTTGACGTCGGCGATGCGGCGGGACGTGGTGAGCTCCTGGAGTCGGTAGACGTAGGCGACGGCGAACGTCGGGTTGGGGTCGGAGGTGCCGCGGACCGGCTCGACGCCGAGCTCGGTGACGGCGGCGATGACCGCGGGCTCGGTGGCGGCGGTGCGCACCCGGTTGGCCCAGCCCGCGTCGTCGACACCGCTCGGCGGCCCGCCGGCAGCGGTCACGGCCTCCCAGACGCCCTGGAAGGTCGGGTGGGTGAAGTCGGCGGTGGTGACGTGCGCGGTCGTGCGGCCGACGCCGGCGGGGTGCTGGATGACGAGCTTGAGCAGCTCGCGCTCGATGAGGAAGCGCGGGTCGGACAGGCTGGGCAGCCTCGGCCGCTCCGGCTCGGGGACCTCGGGTGCGTCCCTCCGGCCGCTGCGCGGCTCCTCGGCGGCCGCGGGCCGGCTGGCCGCGCGGCGCACCTCGCCGCGCACCTCGTCGAGGTCGACGCCGACCATGTGGGCGAGCTCGCGGGAGAACGACTCGACCTTCGTCTTGTCGCGGATGCTGGCCACCAGTCCGGCCGCGTCGCGCAGCGCGTCGACGCGCCCGTCGGCGCGGTCGAGGTCGTGGCGGGCGAGGATGTTGTCGAGGGCGAAGCGGTAGAGGGGCTGGCGCTTGGCGACCAGCTCACGGACCGCCTCGTCGCCCTCCTTGATCCGCAGGTCGCAGGGGTCCATGCCCTCGGGAGCCACGGCGACGTAGGTCTGCGAGGCGAACACCTGGTCGCTCTCCAGCACCTTCATGGCGGCCTTCTGGCCGGCCGAGTCGCCGTCGAAGGTGAAGATGACCTCGCCGCTGGTGGCGCCGTGGTCACCCAGGAAGCGGCGCAGGACGCGTGCGTGGTCGGTGCCGAACGCGGTGCCGCACGACGCCACTGCGGTGCGTACGCCGGCGAGGTGGCAGGCCATCACGTCGGTGTAGCCCTCGACCACCACGGCCTGCTGGCTGTCCTTCATCGCGGTGCGGGCCAGGTCGATGCCGTAGAGCACCTGGCTCTTCTTGTAGATGGCGGTCTCGGAGGTGTTGAGGTACTTCGCCTCGATCCGGTCGTCGTCGAAGATGCGCCGGGCGCCGAAGCCGATCGTGTCGCCGTTGGCCTCGCGGATCGGCCACACGAGCCGTCCGCGGAAGCGGTCGTAGTGGGAGCGCCCGTGCGCCACGAGCCCGGCCGCCACGGACTCCTCGTCGGTGAACCGGCGCCCGCGCAGGTGACGGGTCAGCGCCTCACCGTCGCGCGGCGCGAAGCCGACGCCGAACGTCGCCGCCGCTGCCTGGTCGAAGCCGCGCTGGTGGAGGAACTGCCGGGCGACGACCGCATCGGCCGACGCCAGCTGCTCGGCGTAGAACTCCTGGGCGACCTTGTGGGCCTCGATCAGCCGCCCCCGTGCCGGTCCGCGGGGGCGGACCGGCTCGTCGTCCCCCTCCTCGCGGCGCAGCTGGACGCCGTACTTCTCGCCGAGCCGCTCGACCGACTCGGTGAACGTGAGGCCGTCGACCTTCATCAGGAAGGAGATGACGTCGCCGCCCTCCCCGCACCCGAAGCAGTGGTAGAACTGCCGGGCGGGGTTGACGTTGAACGACGGCGTCTTCTCGTCGTGGAACGGGCACAGGCCCTTCAGCGAGCCGCCGCCTGCACGCTTGAGCGTGACGTATTGCGACACGACGTCGTCGATCCGCGCCTTCTCGCGCACCTCGGCGATGTCGTCCTCGCGAATCCGGCCTGCCACGACGGGGAGTCTACGGGCGCCGACCCACCACCGACCCCCCGTCTCCACATCCCCGCCGGGAGGCAGTCGCCACCCCTTGGGAGGGGACGGGGTTGGTCGTGGGGCCGGGGTTTGGCAGGGTCGAGGCATGACTCAACAGCAGGGAGCGCCGGAGAGTCAGACCCTCGGTGCCCTCGTCCACCAGCTTTCCCAGCAGATCCCCGAGCTCATCCGCTCAGAGATCCATCTCGCGCAGGCCGAGATCGCGCAGAAGGGGAAGCGGGCCGGCGTCGGGATCGGCATGTTCAGCGTCGCCGGTCTGCTCGGCTTCTTCGCCCTCGCCACCCTCGTGACGACCGCGATCCTGGGGCTCGCCACCGTCCTCGACGCCTGGCTCGCGGCCCTCCTCGTCGCGCTCGTGCTGCTGGTCGGGGCGGGCATCGCCGGCCTGGCCGGCAAGAACAAGGTCGCCGAGGCAGCTCCGCCCGCGCCCGAGAAGGCCATCCAGGGCCTCAAGGACGACATCGCCACGGTCAAGGGAGACCACCATGAGTGATCAGGACAGCGGCCCGCGCACCCCCGAGCAGATCGAGGCCGAGATCGCCGTCCAGCGCGAGCAGCTCGCCGACACCGTCGACCAGCTCACGGCCCGGCTCGACGTGAAGTCACGGGCGCAGCACAAGGTCGCCGCCCTCAAGGACTCCGCGACGACCGACTCCGGCACCCCTCGTCCCGAGGTGCTGGCCGCGGCCGCCTCACTGCTGGCCATGGCGGTCGTGCTCGTCGCCTGGCGCCGTACCCACTGACCCCACCTCCGAAGGAGCACCACCATGAAGAAACTCACCATCCTCGCCGCCGGCTTCGTCGGCTACGTCCTCGGCAGCCGCGCCGGTCGCGAGCGCTACGAGCAGATCAAGAAGGTCGCCACCCGGGTCAAGGACGACCCGCACGTGCAGGAGAAGGCGACGCAGGCCGCCGACCTGGCGAAGGAGAAGGCGCCGGTCGTCAAGGACAAGGTGGTGGCCGCAGCCAGCACCGCCGCCGACAAGGTGACGCCGTCCCGTGGCGACCGCTCGGACCTCGAGGACCAGCTCAACCCCGACAACGTCGCACTGCAGGACAACCCCTACCCCCAGGGCGACCTGCCCTAGGTTTCGACACGCTCGCTGCGCTCGCTGCTCAACCGGCGGGGCGGATGCGCTCGCTGCTCAACCGGCGGGAAGAATGCGCTCGCTGCTCCACCGGCGGGACGGATGCGTTCGCTGCTCCACCGGCGGGACGGATGCGCTCGCTGCTCAACCGGCGGTGAGCTGGGCGTGGCGGGTGACCGCGCTCGCGTCGGTGAGCGACGCCACCTGGTCGATGACCACCCGGCGCCGCTCGGCGTCGTCGGCGGCCGCCTCCCAGTCCTCCACGAAGACCGGGTCGAGGCCGTCGACGCCCCGCGCCCACAGCCCCTCGACGAGCTCGGCCACCAGCTCGCGCTGGGCCTTCATCAGCGTGACCCGGTCGTCGGCCTGCATGACGTAGTGGGCCGCGATGCCCTTGAGCACGCCGATCTCCACCTCGGTGTGCTCCGGGACCACCAGGTCGGCACGGTGGCGCACGGGCGGGTCCCCCGCCGTCGACGCGAAGGTCGCCTGCTGGACGCTGCCGCAGAAGCGGCCGATCAGGTCGCTGGTGAGGTTCTTGATGGCGGCGAGGCTGCGCCTGCTGCCGTCGTACGACGTCAGGGGCCAGCTCCCGACGGCCCGCAGGCCGGCGAGCGCCGAGTCGAGCGCGGCGTCGTCGATGCCCGGCAGGTACCAGGAGCGCACCGTCTCCCACAGCGCGTCGCGGTCCAGGCGGGTGAGGTCGAGCCGACCGGCCACGATCCCGTCCTCGACGTCGTGGACCGAGTAGGCGACGTCGTCGGCGAGGTCCATCACCTGCGCCTCGAGGCAGCGTCGGCGGCCCTCGACGCCCGTGCGCAGCCAGTCGAAGACCGGCCGGTCGTCGTCGTAGACGCCGAACTTCACCACCACGCGAGGCGTGCCGTCGGCGTGGACGCCGTGCGGACCGGTGGCCTCGCCGCGGGGCCAGGGGTACTTCGTGCAGGCGTCGAGCGTCGCCCGGGTGAGGTTGAGCCCGACCGACCGGCCCTCGGCGTCGAAGGTCTTCGACTCCAGCCGGGTCAGCAGGCGCAGGGTCTGGGCGTTGCCCTCGAACCCGCCGCAGTCGGCGCTGAGCTCGGCCAGCACGCGCTCGCCGTTGTGGCCGAAGGGCGGGTGGCCGAGGTCGTGGGCCAGCGCCGCGGTCTCGGCGATGTCGGGGTGCGTGCCGATGGCGCGCGCCAGGTCACGGGCGACCTGGGCGACCTCGAGGCTGTGCGTGAGCCGGTTGCGCACGAAGTCGTCGGTCTGCGGGCCGACCACCTGGGTCTTGGCCGCGAGCCGCCGCGACGCCGCGGCATGCACGACGCGCGCCCGGTCGCGCTCGAACGCCAGCCGCACGGGGGCGTCCACGCGCTTGGGTGGCTCCGCGACGATGCGCTCGCGCGCCGCGTCGTCGTACAGGTCCTCGGTGCTCATCGGCGGGTCAGCCTAGCGAGCACCGAGGACACCGCGGTCCGGGAGTCCCGGGGGGCGGTCAGTAGACCGTGACGTGCACGTGGTCGTAGTGGTTGGCCGTCGTCGACCCACGGTCGGACATCCCGCGCCAGCCCTCGCCGGAGCGCTCCACGGACCAGATGTTCTGCGAGAAGATGATGTACTCGATGCCGAGCGAGGCGTAGTTGGCCCGGAGGAAGTTGGCCACCGCCCAGCCCGTCTCACCACTGGTCATGATGTCGATGGCGCGGCCCTGGCCGTGCTCGCCGTCGCCCCGCCACGTGCCGTAGGACGTGATCTCCGGCCAGTTGGCGCAGACCACGTCGTGGATCGAGTAGAGCGCAGCGTGCCCGGCGTCGATGGTGGAGCCGTTGGTGCAGGCGCCGCCGAGGCTGGGACCGGCCTCGGGCTTGTCGGCGGCGAGATAGTCGGCACTCACCCAGCGCGACTGGCCGTCGAGGACGATCTGCGCGCGGCCGGCCTGGCGTCGGCCGGTGACCGAGACCTGCTTGAGGGACGCGATCTCGCCCATCTTCTGGGCCTTCTCGCTCGGGCCGTCCCAGAGGTTGAGCGCCTCGGTGGTCCAGAGCTGGTTGTCGAGCTTCTTGGCGCTCTGCCGGGCCAGCTTGTCGACCTGGAGGTCCTGGCGGGCGGCGGCCTCGGCCCGGGCGGCGGTGCGGATCTGCGACCGCGAGACGGTGGCGTCGCTGCGACGGCTGAGGGAGGTCGCCTTGGCGAACGACTGGGTGTTGCTGGACGTGCTGCTGGAGGAGGCCAGCAGGTTGTCGGAGGTCGCGGGGTCGGCAGCGAGCACGCCCATCGTCACGGCTGACATCGTCGCCACGACGGCGATCGGTGCGGACACCAGGACGGAGCGGGGGACTCGCGAGAGGAGGGATGGACGGGGGGTAGCAGGGTTGTCCCGCTTGTGGCGATGCTGAGCCACAGCGCTGATCCTTTGCAGTTGCTGACGGGGGACTGTCGCGCCGATCCACGGACCGAGTGCTTCGGGGCCCGTGCCCACGTCGGCGCGATCATCGAGTGAAGCACAGGATTCTCGGCCTGTCCCAATCTCGCACGGTAAAAACGAGCGTGTTCCGGCTCACCCGGCACGGATCCCGTCGTACGGCGACCGGCCCGGCCTCGCAGCCGGGCGTCAGCCGCCGGTGGTCTCGCTGGTGTCCTCGCGCAGGTGCGCGCCGCGGCCGTCGGTGTCGTCGAGCCACCCCTCGGGCAGCGCCACCCGGGACCGCGGGGACCCCTGCCGACCGCGCGGGGTGCCGAGCTCGCGCACGGGGAACGGCTCGTCGGCGTCGAGGCCCGCAAGCAGGTCGTCGAGCGTGGCCAGCGAGTCGACGAGAGCCAGCCGGTGGCGGAGATCGCCGCCCGCACCGAACCCCTTGAGGTACCAGCTGACGTGCTTGCGGAACTCCTTGCAGCCCCGCTCCTCCCCCATGTGCTCCGACAGCAGCTCGGCGTGCCGGCGCATCATCGTGCGCACCTCGCCGAGGGTCGGCAGCGTCGCCACGTCGTCTCCGTGGAAGGCCGCGGCCAGGTCGCGGAACAGCCACGGGCGGCCCAGGCAGCCGCGGCCGACGACCACCCCGGCGGCCCCGGTCTGCGCGACCATCCGCAGCGCGTCGGCCGCCTCCCAGATGTCGCCGTTGCCGAGGACGGGGATGTCGACGTGCGCGACGAGCGCGGCGATGGCGTCCCAGTCGGCCTCGCCGGAGTAGGCCTGCTGGACGGTCCGGCCGTGCAGCGCGATCGCGGCGACGCCGGTCTCCTGGGCGATCCGACCGGCGTCGAGGTAGGTGAGGTGGTCGTCGTCGAGGCCCTTGCGGGTCTTCATCGTCACCGGGACGTCGTACGGCGCCGCCGCGGCGACCGCGGACGTGAGGATCTCTCCGAGGAGGCCGCGCTTCCACGGCAGGGCTCCCCCGCCGCCCTTGCGGGTCACCTTGGGCACCGGGCAGCCGAAGTTGAGGTCGACGTGGGCCACGCCGTGGTCGGCGCAGAGGATCTCGACCGCCTTGCCGATGTAGACCGGGTCGGTGCCGTAGAGCTGCACGGACCGGACCGTCTCGAGCTCGTCGAAGACCAGCATCTTCTGCGTGGTCTCGTCGCCCTCGACGAGCCCGCGGCTGGTGATCATCTCGCTGACGTACAGCCCGGCACCCTGCTCGGCGCAGAGCCGGCGGTAGGCCGCGTTGGTGATGCCGGCCATCGGCGCCAGCACGACCGGGGTCTCGACACGGAGCGACCCGAGCGTCAGGGAGGCGGGCACGGCGGTCATGGCTCCATTGTCGAGCGGGTCGGGGTCCGACCCAAAATCAGCCGTTGCCGCGCTTCTTCCTCGCGGGCCTGCCGGGCTTCCCGGCGGAGGCCTTCACCGGCTTCGCCACCTCGCCGGTCCACACGATCGGGTCGTAGCCCTCGGTCGGCTCGAAGACCATGTCGATGATCCGGGCGCCGTCGGGCACGAGGTAGACCAGGCACATCTCGGCCGCGTCGCCCGGCGCGAACGGCGTCGGCATCGGCCCGCTCTGGCAGGCGGTGAAGTCGCCGCCGAGCGTCCACGGCGCCCCCAGCGTGCCGTTGGCGTCGCGCAGGTAGAGCGGGACCTCCTGGCCGGCGAGATCGGTCTCGCCGGTGTTGCTCAGCGACACCGTCACGAAGTAGGGGCGCGCCCGGGCCGTGGCGTCGTCGCGCACCCAGCCGTCGAAGACCGACGGGGACTGCTCGGCGACCGCGTCGACGCTCAGGTCGAGCGTGCCGGTGAGGCTCGTCGCCGGCTGCCACACGAGGGTGGCCGCGTCACCGAAGTCGAGCTCGGTGCCGGGCGCGGTGGAGTCTGCGTCGACGGCGGCGGTGGCGGGCGCCTCGGGGCTGGGCGTGGCCTCCGGGTCGGATCCCCCGCACGCGGTCAGCGACCACGCGAGGACGATCGGGAGGAGGACCGTGCGGCGCATGCCGCCATGGTGGCACGGCGCGGGCGCCGGATCCCTGACCAGCACCGAGCCGCGAGTGGTGTGAGCTCGCATGACACCTCCGGATGCGTGGGTGGACCTACCCGCCCACCGTGCCACACACCCGGGGCACGCCGACTGCTCAGCAGCCGACGAGGCGCTCGGCGAACCAGCGGGTGATGCCGTCGAGGCTGACCCGCTCCTGGGCCATGGTGTCGCGCTCGCGGATGGTGACCGCGTTGTCGTCGAGGGTCTCGAAGTCGACCGTCACGCAGAACGGCGTACCGATCTCGTCCTGGCGGCGGTAGCGACGACCGATCGCGCCGGAGTCGTCGAACTCGACGTTCCAGTTCTGGCGCAGCTCCGCAGCCAGGGCCTTGGCCTTGGGCGAGAGGTCGGCGTTGCGGCTCAGCGGCAGCACGGCGATCTTGACCGGCGCGAGGCGCGGGTCGAGCTTGAGCACGACGCGCTTGTCCACGCCACCCTTGGTGTTGGGGGCCTCGTCCTCGGTGTAGGCGTCGATGAGGAACGCCATCAGGGAGCGGGTCAGGCCGGCCGCGGGCTCGATGACGTAGGGGAGGTAGCGCTCGTCGGCGGCCTGGTCGTAGTAGGACAGGTCCTTGCCGGAGAACTCGCTGTGCTGCTTGAGGTCGAAGTCGGTGCGGTTGGCGATGCCCTCGAGCTCCTCGAAGTCACGACCGGAGAAGCCGAAGCGGTACTCGATGTCGGTCGTGCCCTTGGAGTAGTGGGAGAGCTTCTCCTGCGGGTGCTCGTAGTGGCGCAGGTTGTCGGGGTTGATGCCGAGGTCGACGTACCAGCGGGTGCGCTCCTCGATCCAGTAGCGGAACCACTCGTCGTCCTCGCCGGGCTTGACGAAGAACTCCATCTCCATCTGCTCGAACTCGCGGGTGCGGAAGATGAAGTTGCCGGGGGTGATCTCGTTGCGGAAGCTCTTGCCCATCTGGGCGATGCCGAACGGCGGCTTCTGGCGGCTCGAGGTCACCACGTTGGCGAAGTTGAGGAAGATGCCCTGCGCGGTCTCCGGGCGCAGGTAGTGCAGGCCCGACTCGTCCTCGATGACGCCGAGGTAGGTCTTGAGCATCATGTTGAAGTTGCGCGGCTCGGTCCACGCACCGCGGGTGCCACAGTTGGGGCAGGGCACCGACTCGTTGATGTCGACCGTGTCGGGGTCGTCGATCCCCTTCTTGGCGGCGTAGTCCTCCTGGAGGTGGTCCTCGCGGAAGCGCTTGTGGCACGACTGGCACTCGGTCAGCGGGTCGCTGAAGGTGCTCAGGTGGCCGGAGGCCTCCCAGGTGCGGGTGGGCAGGATGACGCTGGAGTCGAGGCCGACCACGTCGTCGCGGCGGGTGACCATGAAGCGCCACCACTGGCGCTTGATGTTCTCCTTGAGCTCCACGCCGAGCGGGCCGTAGTCCCAGGCCGACTTGGTGCCGCCGTAGATCTCGCCGCACGGGTAGACGAAACCCCGGCGCTTGGCGAGGGAGACGACGTTGTCGAGGGCGGTCGGGGCGGGCTTGGCCACAGTGGTTCCTTCTACATGGGGCAGGTCGGGCCGGCTGGCTGCCGGCTCGTGGCGAGCGCTCAGCGTATCGACCCTTCGAGACGGACTCCTCCGTCGCCCTCCTCAGGACGGCGTCGGCCCCGGGCCTCGTTGAGGTCGGTCCCCTCCTCGACCACCTCGTAGGCGCTGGGCTCGTCGAGGGCGTGGACCATCAGCGGCTGGATGTGCATCTTGCCCTCGTAGGACCCGAGCGCGCGACGGTAGGAGCCGACGTTCTCCCACCGCGTGGCCAGGGCCCACAGGGTCGGGTCGTCGACGTTGCGACCGACCTCGCCGCCGACGTACCCGGGCTTCGCGGCGAGGATGCCGAGCGCGTGCAACAGCCCGCGTCGCAGCTCCTCCCCCGCGGCCTCGTCGGAGAAGCCGTCGGAGGTCTGGGCACGGAGGCGGGTGACGACGAGCACGGCGCCAGCCTACGTCCCGGTCGGTTTGACAATGATTCTCAACACTGGTGAGAATCGTTCTCATGTCGTCCGTCGTCCGACCGATCGCCCTGGCCGCCTCCCTCACCACCGCCTTCCTCTTTGCGGGCTGTGGTGCGACCGCCGACGACTCCGGGAACGGTCGCCCGGCAGCCGCGGCGTTCTACCCGCTGGCCTGGGTGACCGGTCGGGTGGCGGGTGACGGGTGGTCGGTGCAGAACCTGACCCAGCCCGGCCAGGAGCCGCACGACCTCACCCTCGACGTCGCCCAGACTGCGGCCCTGGAGCGCGCCGAGCTGGTCGTGCTGGAGGAGGGCTTCCAGCCGGCGGTGGACGAGACGGCCGCCAACGTCGAGGCTCCCGTCCTCGACGCCGCCTCCGTCGTCGACCTGCAACCCACCGCGGAGGACCACGCCGACGACGGCGACGACCACGGCGACGACCAACGTGACCTCGACCCGCACTTCTGGCTCGACCCGCTGCTGGTGGCCGACTTCGGCGACGCGGTCGGCGACGAGCTCGCCGAGGTGGACCCCGACAACGCCGAGACGTACGCCGCGAACGCCGCCGACCTGCGCCGCGACCTGGAGACGCTCGACACGGAGTTCAGCGAGGGACTGGCCACGTGCGAGCGGAGCACGGTCGTGGTCAGCCACGAGGCGTTCTCCTACCTCTCGCGCTACGGCCTGGACTTCGAGGCCATCGTCGGCCTCTCCCCCGACGCCGAGCCCACGGCCGCCGACCTCGCCCGGCTCGAGCAGCTGGTCGCCAGCGACGGCGTGACGACGGTCTTCTCCGAGCGGCTCGGGAGCGCGAAGTCCGCCGAGACCCTCGCGGGCGACCTGGGCGTCACCACGGCGGTGCTCGACCCCCTCGAGGGCCTCTCAGACGAGACCAGCGACGAGGACTACCTTTCCCTCATGCGCGAGAACCTGACCGCACTCCAGCAGGCCAACGGCTGCTCGTGATGCATCCCGACCCCGCCGTCCCGCCCGTCGTGCTCGATGGCGCGTCCGTCGCCATCGGCGGACGACCGATCCTGCGCGAGGTGGACCTGATGGTCCGCACCGGTGACTTCGTGACCCTGCTCGGCTCCAACGGCTCCGGGAAGTCCACGCTCGTGCGGGCCGTGACCGGCCTCCTCCCGGTCGCGGGCGGGGTGCTGCGCCTGTTCGGCACACCGGTCGAGGACTTCCACGACTGGCAGCGCCTCGGCTTCGTGCCGCAGCGCTCCACGGCGACCGGCGGGGTGCCGGCGACGGTCCGCGAGGTCGTCGCGTCGGGTCGCATCGGCCGCCGCCGGCTCCTGCGGCCGGCCGGCGCCGCTGACCGCCGTGCCGTCGAGGAGGCGATCGAGGTCGTCGGGCTCGCGGACCGGGCGTCGTACGGCGTCTCCCAGCTCTCCGGTGGCCAGCAGCAGCGCGTGCTCATCGCCCGCGCGCTGGCCGGCGAGCCCGACCTGCTGGTGCTCGACGAGCCCACCGCCGGCGTCGACCTGCCCAACCAGCAGGCCCTCGCCGACGCCCTCGGTCGGCTCAAGGCACGCGGCGCGACGATCGTGCTCGTCGCCCACGAGATCGGCCCGATGATGCCGCTGATCGACCGCACCGTGGTCATGCGTGACGGGCGGATCGCCTACGACGGTCCGCCGCTGACCCAGGAGGTCGCGTCGCACACGCACCACCCCCACGACCACGGCGACGCCCGGGTCCACGACCACGCCCCCCACGTGGGCTCACCCCTCGACGGGCCGCTGGACCCGCACCGCTGGAACGGTGGAGGCCGGCCATGACGTTCCTCGACCTGTTCTCCCTGTCCTTCATGCAGCGCGCGCTCGTGGCGGCGCTGCTCACGGGGTTGGCCGCACCGGCGATCGGCACGTTCATCGTCCAGCGGCGCCTCGCGCTGCTGGGCGACGGCATCGGCCACGTCGCCGTCACCGGTGTCGCGCTCGGGCTGCTCACCGGCACCTCCCCCACGTGGACCGCCGTCGCGGTCGCCGTGCTGGGGGCGCTGCTCATGGAGGTCATCCGCGAGCGCGGCCACACCAACGGCGACGTCGCCCTGGCGCTGCTGTTCTACGGCGGGCTGGCCGGCGGCGTCCTCATCACCGGTCTGGCCGGGCAGGGCGCGGCCACGCTGCAGGCCTACCTCTTCGGCTCGCTCAACAGCATCTCGCCCGGCGACGTCTGGTTCACCGCGGCGCTGGCGGTCGTGGTCCTCGTCGTCACGCTGGGGCTCTCGCCCCAGCTGTTCGCCGTGGCCAGCGACCCGGAGTTCGCCCGGGTCGCCGGACTGCGCGTGCGGGCGTACAACATGCTGATCGCGGTGCTCGCCGCGGTGAGCATCACCGTCGCCATGCGCACGGTGGGGCTGCTCCTGGTCTCGGCGCTGATGGTCGTGCCGGTGGCCACCTCGCAGCAGCTGGCAAAGTCGTTCCGGACCACGCTCCTGGGCGCGATGGCGGTCGGCTCCCTCGCCGCGGTCGGCGGGCTGGTCCTCAGCGCGGCCCTCTCCTTCCACGCATCGGTGGCGCCCGGCCCCACGATCGTGCTGCTGGCGCTGGCGATGTTCGCCGCCACCTGGCCACTCGGCGTGTGGATCCGGCACCGCTCACGCCTGATGGCGCCCTTCCCCGAGGTCACCGCGACGCCCCACCGCACCAGCGGCGAGCACGACCACGCCCACGGGCCGGAGTGCGGGCACCCGGGCGTGCCGCACGGCGACCACGTCGACTACGTCCACGACGGGCACCGGCACGCCCCCCATGGAGAGCACTATGACGAGCACTGACCACGGCGCGCGGCCGGCCGTCCGGCCCACCCGCCAGCGGCTCGCGGTCGCGGCCGCCCTGGCCGGCTTCGACGACTTCCGCAGCGCCCAGGAGATCCACGACCTGATCTGCCAGCAGGGCGACTCGGTGGGCCTGGCGACCGTCTATCGCACCCTGTCCGCGCTCGCCGAGGCCGGCGAGGTCGACATGCTGCGCAACGAGGACGGCGAGGCCATCTGGCGCAGCTGCTCCGACACGCACCACCACCACCTCGTGTGCCGCTCGTGCGGGGCGACCGTCGAGGTCGAGGGCCCGGCCGTGGAACGCTGGACCAACGCGATCGCCGGCGAGCACGGCTTCGCCGACATCAGCCACACGCTGGAGATCTTCGGGACCTGCCCGGCCTGCCGCTAGGCCCGGCCCCGTCCCGGCTCGGGCGGTGGTGGAGCCACCTTCCGGGCCGGCGGACCGTCGCTGGACCACCGCTCGCGAGCGTGTCGTACGCCGACACCCCCATCGGCGGTGGTGGAGCCACCTTCCGGGCCGGCGGACCGTCGCTGGACCACCGCTCGGCAGCGTGTCGTACGCCGCCACTCCCATGGGCGGTGGTGGAGCCACCTTCCGGGCCGGTGGACCGTGGCTGGACCACCGCTCGCGGGATCAGGCCTGGTTGGGGAGCGCGCCGCCGTAGCGGCGGTCGCGTCGGGCGTACGTCTCGACCGCGGCCCACAGGTGCCGGCGGTCGACGTCGGGCCAGAGCACGTCGGTGAAGACCATCTCGCTGTAGGCGGCCTGCCACAGCATGAAGTTGGACAGCCGCTGCTCCCCCGACGTGCGCCACACGAGGTCGGCGTCGGGCAGCTCGGGGACGTAGAGGTGGCGGGCGAAGACCTTCTCGTCGATCTTGTCGGGGTCGAGCCGGCCGGCGGCCACCTCGCGGCCGATGGCCCGGGCGGCGTCGGCGAGCTCGGCGCGGCCGCCGTAGTTGACGCACATCGTTAGGGTCAGCACGTCGTTGTCGCGGGTCATCTGCTCGGCGACCTGGAGCTCCTTGATGACCGACCTCCACAGCCGCGGGGCGCGCCCGGCCCACCGCACCCGCACGCCGAGCTCGTGCATCTCGTCACGCCGCCGGCGGATCACGTCGCGGTTGAAGCCCATCAGGAAGCGCACCTCGTCGGGCGAGCGCGACCAGTTCTCGGTGGAGAACGCATAGGCCGAGATCGCCTTCACACCGATCTCGATCGCGCCCTCGACGACGTCGAAGAGCGAGGACTCGCCCTGCTCGTGGCCCTTGGTGCGGGGCAGGCCGCGGTCCTTGGCCCAGCGGCCGTTGCCGTCCATCACGATGGCGACGTGCTCGGGCACGAGGTCGCGCGGCACCGGCGGGGGCATGGCTCCGCTGGGGTGCGGGGTCGGCGGTCGGACGGGTCGCTTCACGGGGCTGAGCCTAGGCCGATCGTCGGCAGACGCGCCGACTCGGCGCGCTGCGCGTCAGCAGACGCGCCGACTCGGCTCAGCGCTCGACGTACGCCATGGAGCGCAGGCCCCGCTCGAGGTGCCAGGCGAGGTAGGCCGAGACGAGGCTGCTGGCCTCGCGCAGGTGGCGCGGGTCGGCGGTGTGCACGACCGGCCAGTCGCCGACGAGCAGCGCGCCCAGCACCAGCAGCGTCTGGGGCGCGGGGGTGGCCGACCCGGGCAGCTTGTCGGAGGTGCACAGGACGCCCCCGGCCGACGGGTTGAAGAAGCGGTGCGGCCCCTCCAGCCCGCACTGCACGCAGTGGTCGAACGACGGGGCGTAGCCGGCGACCGAGAGCGAGCGCAGGAGGTAGGAGTCGAGGACCTGCTTGGCGGGGTGCTCGGTGCCGGCCATCGCGCGCAGCCCGCCGACGAGGAGGAGGAACTGCTGGACGGCGGGTTCCTGCTCCTCGGTGACCAGCCGCTCGGCGGTCTCCAGCATCACCGTGCCGGCGGTGTAGCGGTCGTAGTCCAGGCCGAGGCGTGCGTTGAAGGGGTCGATGGTCTCGGCCTGGGTGATCACGTCGAGGCTGCGGCCCTCGGCGAGCTGCAGGTCGACGTGGGTGAACGGCTCGAGGCGCGAGCCCCAGCGCGACGTCGTACGCCGCACGCCCTTGGCGACCGCGCGCACCTTCCCGCGCTGTCGCGTCAGGAGGGTGATGATGCGGTCGGCCTCGCCCAGCTTGTGGGTGCGCAGCACGACCGCCTCGTCGCGGTAGAGGGGCACGGGACCATTCTCCCCCACGCACCCGCCGCACGCCGGTTGGACGTCAGCGTTTCCGGGCGCGGGTGGTCGCGGCGCCGGCGCGCCAGCAGTCGACGGCGAAGTCGGCGGCCGCCGCGGTCAGCCGGTCCGGCCGGAACCGCCACTCCAGGATCGAGGACGCGCGCTCGAAGCGGACGTTGGGCAGCTCGGCGGCGAGCATGTCGGCGTCGACGAAGGGATGGATCGGGTCGATCGGGTGGCCGACGAGGAAGACCGGCGCGTGGATGCGGCGGCGCTGGCTGGACGACGGCGCCAGGCGCCCGAAGATCACACCGTGCAGCACCGAGGCGATCGAGTCGGCGCGGTGGTCGACGGTGTCGAGCCCGATGCCCGCCCAGAACGGGACGATGCCGCGCGGCACCGACCGCGCCAGCTTCTGGAGGGTGTTGGCCGTGAAGGGCAGATAGCGCGCGGCCAGCATGATCGGGACGAAGGCCAGGATCCCGGCCACCAGCGCGTGGTTGAGGACCGGCATCTCGACGATCAGGCCCCTGACCCGCTCAGGGGCGATGACGGCCACCTCGAGCGCGACGTTGGCGCCGAGCGAGGTGCCGCCGATGACCGCCTGCTCGGCGCCGAGGTGGTCGAGGAGCGCCACGACCTGCTCGCCGAAGGAGGTCATCGAGTACACCAGCGGGTCGGGGGGCTGGTCGGAGCGGCCGTGGCCCAGGAGGTCGAGCGTCACGACGTGCAGGCCCTGCGCCGCCATCGCCCGCGCCAGCGGCTGCTGCATCCGGCGGGGCATGAGCAGGCCGTGCAGCAGCACGACCCACTCGTCGCCCGAGCCGTACTCGGTGTACTCGAGCCGGTCGCGCCCGCCGTCGGACTCGACGAAGAACTGCCCGATCCGCTCGCTCACCAGCATGGGCTCAATGTAGTCCGCTGCAATCGGCTGGCGCCGGACCTCCATCGAGGAGCTTTGTGCAGCGGACTACCGAGGCGGGCGGGGTCAGGCGCGGTTGACGGCACTGATCACGGCCTTGAGGGAGGCGGTGACGATGTTGGGGTCGAGCCCGACGCCCCACAGCACCTTCTCGCCCACGGCACACTCGACGTACGCCGCCGCGATCGCATCGCCACCGGCCGAGAGCGCGTGCTCGGCGTAGTCGAGGACGCGCACGTCGTGGCCGAGCCCGGAGATGGCGTCGACGAAGGCGGCGATCGGGCCGTTGCCCTCGCCGGAGAGCTCCTGCCGCTCGCCGTCGACGAAGACCCCGACCGTGAGCCGGTCCTTCTCCCCCGCGGCGCTGGAGGTGTGCACGGTGTCGAGCTCGAGCGGCGTCCGGCGGTCGAGGTACTCCGCGCGGAAGACCCCCCAGATCTCCTCCGGCGTGATCTCGCCGCCCTCGGTGTCGGTGCGCTGCTGGACGACCCGGCTGAACTCGATCTGCGCGCGGCGCGGCAGGTCGAGCTTGTGCTCGGACTTGAGGACGTAGGCCACGCCGCCCTTGCCGGACTGGCTGTTGACCCGGATCACGGCCTCGTAGGTGCGGCCGACGTCCTTGGGGTCGATCGGGAGGTACGGCGCCTCCCACGGGAGCTCGCCGACCTCGACGCCGAGGGCCGACGCCTTCTTGTCCAGGTCCTCGAGGCCCTTCTTGATGGCGTCCTGGTGGGAGCCGGAGAAGGCGGTGTAGACGAGGTCGCCGGCGTAGGGGTGGCGCGGGTGGACCGGCAGGTTGGTGCAGTACTCGACCGTCCGGCGGACCTCGTCGATGTCGCCGAAGTCGATCTGCGGGTCGATGCCCTGGCTGAAGAGGTTCATGCCCAGCGTGACGAGGTCGACGTTGCCGGTGCGCTCGCCGTGGCCGAAGAGGCAGCCCTCGACCCGGTCCGCGCCGGCCATCAGCGCCAGCTCGGTCGCGGCGACCGCGGTGCCGCGGTCGTTGTGCGGGTGCAGGCTGATCGCCGAGTGCTCGCGGCGGGTCAGGCCGCGGCCGAAGTACTCGATCTGGTCGGCGTACGTGTTGGGCGTCGACATCTCCACCGTGGCCGGCAGGTTGAGGATGATCTCGCGCCCGGCCTCGGGCTGCCACACGTCGGAGACCGCCTCGCAGACGCTGAGGGCGAAGTCGGTGTCGGACTGGGTGAAGATCTCGGGGCTGTACTGGTAGCCGAAGTCCTGGCTGCCGACGATGCCGCCGAGGCGCTCCTCGGCGTACTTCATCACCATCTCGGTGCCACGGACCGCGATGTTGCGGCACTCGTCGGGGGTGACGTTGAAGACGACCCGCTGGAACAGCGGCGCGGTCGCGTTGTAGAGGTGGATCGTCGCGCGCGGGGCGCCGACCAGCGAGTCCACGGTGCGCTCGATGAGGTCCTCGCGGGCCTGGGTCAGCACCGAGATCTGTACGTCGTCGGGGATCCGGTCCTCCTCGACGAGCTTGCGCACGAAGTCGAAGTCGGTCTGGCTGGCGCTGGGGAAGCCGACCTCGATCTCCTTGTAGCCCATCTTCACGAGCAGCTCGAACATGGTGAGCTTGCGGGCCGGGGTCATCGGGTCGATGAGGGCCTGGTTGCCGTCGCGCAGGTCGGTGGAGAGCCAGCGCGGTGCCTTCTCGACCTTCCTGGTGGGCCAGGTGCGGTCGGGCACGTCGACGGGGACGAAGGGCGTGTAGCGGCCGAACGGCATCGGGCTGGTGCCCTGCTGGTTGGCGGTGTTGCTCAAGTGGGTCATGATTTTTCCTCGCTGTGCTGAAGGGGCGACCGGCACGCGCCGCACTCCGCAACGAGGGGGCCGGGTCAGGCCTCGTTGCGGCTGCGAAGGAGGAGCAGGCTGCGCATCATGACGCCACCAGAGTAGCCCCGGCGCGCCGAACGCGCTCCCCGCCTCCCGGGAACTGAGACGACTAGGCCCGGCCGCGGGCGGCGTAGGCGAAGGCGGTGAGGTCGAAGGGGCCCTCGCCGAGGTGGCGCCGCAGGACCCGCTCGAGCTCCGCGCGCTGCTCGGGGTCGAGCGCGGCGACGGCCTCACCGGCGGGTCCGACGCCGTGCTGGTAGGGCTGCCACCACTCCTCGAACGACGGGTGCGTGACGGTCACTGCCAGCTCGGTGGTCTCGATGTCGCGGAGCGCCGCGCCCTCGAGGACCGCGAGCAGGCTGGCGCGCGAGCCGCCCTGGAAGTCGCTCTCGTCGGGGTGCTCCGGGGCCACCTCGGCCATCGCCTCCCACAGCGGCGCCATCGGGGCGCGCGAGCCGGCCAGGTCCCAGACCGTGGCCGCGACCCAGCCGTCCGGGCGCGTGACGCGCTTCATCTCGGCGACGCCCCCGACGGGGTCGGACATGAAGTGCACGACCAGGCACGCCCCCGCCAGGTCGAAGGAGTCGTCGTCGTAGGGCAGCGACTCGGCCCCGGCCTGGCGGACGTCCACCCCGGGGAGGCGGTCGCGACAGGCGGCGACGAACGGCGCGGACGGGTCGACGGCACTGACGTGGTCGGCACCCAGCCGGTCCACGAGCACGCTGGTCAGCGCACCCGGCCCGCACCCCACGTCGATCGCGCGCTGGCCGGGCGTCGGCGCGAGCCATGCGGCGAAGTCCGCGGCGAGCGGTCGCGAGTAGCGACCCATGAACCGGTCGTAGGCCTCGCCCGCCACCTCGAAGGACACGACACGGGAGGCTACTCGCACTCGTAGGCTCTGACCATGCCCCGACTGCTGGTGGTCCACCACTCCCCGACCCCGTCGGTCAGCGCCCTGACCGACGCCGTGGTCGCTGGTGCCTCGGACGATGCGATCGAGGGGGTCGAGGTCGTCCTCCGGGCCGCGCTGGACGCGGACGCCGACGACGTGCTGGCCGCAGACGGCTACGTGCTGGGGACCCCGGCCAACTTCGGCTACATGAGCGGTGCGCTGAAGCACTTCTTCGACACGATCTTCCTGCAGGCCGGTGGCGCGCTCAGCGACGACGGGTCGGCCGCGACCGCCGAGGGTGGCCGCAAGCCCTACGGCCTCTACGTCCACGGCCGCTACGACACGGCCGGCGCCGTGCGCTCGGTGCAGTCGATCGTCGGTGCGCTGTCCTGGCGCCAGGCCGCCCCCGTCCTCGAGGTGCTGGGCGACGTCGGTGAGGCGGACCGGGAGTCGGCGTACGAGCTGGGCGGGACGCTGGCCGCCCTGGTGATGGGGTGAGGGTGCCGATGCCGCGCGCCCTCGCCGCGACCCTCGCGGCGGCGCTCCTGCTGGCCGGTTGCACCGCCTCCCCCAGCACGCCCCCCGAGCCGCCCGCGCCGTCGGGGTCGTCGACTCCGACCGAGACCGTCCCGCCCGATCCCGGCCCGACCCCGAAGGTCGGCCAGTGTCACGCCCTGTCATTCCCGCAGGCACTGGCGGTGGTGGGACGCACGGAGCCCGTCGCGTGCCGCCGCGCACACACCGCCCAGACCTACTTCGTCGGCCGGCTGCGCCTGGAGACGCCCGCCGGGCGGTCCCGTCGGGTCGGCTCCGAGGCCGCGCAGCGACAGGCGCGTACGACGTGCACGGCGCGGCTCCCCCGCCACCTGGGCGTGACGCCGCGCGAGCTGCGCCTGACGATGGCCCAAGCGGTGTGGTTCACCCCGAGCCCGCGACGTGCCGAGGCCGGCGCCGACTGGTTCCGCTGCGACGTCGTCGCCGTCGCCTCGCCCCGGCAGCTGCTGAGGCTGCCGCGGCAGACGAAGGGCTGGGGCGACGCGCCGGTCGTCGCGATGTGCGCTACCGCGGCCCCCGGCACACGAGCGTTCCGTCGGGTCGGCTGCGGGGCCCGGCACACGTGGCAGGCGGTCTCCACGGTCGACATCCCCGGCCGCAGGCTGCCCGCCCCGGCAGCGGTCGCGGACCGGATGGAGGCTCCCTGCGGCGACGTGGCGCGGGCCCGGGCCGACGACCCGCTGGACTTCACCTGGGCACAGGAGAGCCCGACGAAGGAGCAGTGGGACGCCGGGCGGCGCTACGGGATCTGCTGGGTCCCTGCCTGACCGCTGCCGGGCGAGGCGCGGGTCACGCGTCGGGCGCCTCGCCACCGGGGAGCTCGTCGGCCAGGACCTCCTGGGCGATCCGGAACGCCGTGTTGGCGTCCGGGACGCCGCAGTAGATCGCGGTCTGGAGCAGCAGCTCGGTGATCTCGTCGACCGTGACCCCGTTGGTGCGCGCGGCCCGCAGGTGCATCGCGAGCTCCTCGTGGTGGCCGCGGGCGACGAGGGCGGTCAGGGTGATGAGCGACCGGCTGCGGCGGTCGAGACCGGGCCGGGTCCAGATGCTCCCCCACGCATAGCGGGTGATCAGCTCCTGGAAGTCGCGGGTGAGGTCGGTGGTCGCGGCGGTGGCACGGTCGACGTGCGCGTCGCCGAGCACCTCGCGCCGCACCTGCATGCCGGCGGCGTGGACCTCGTCGAGGGTGCGGTGGCCGTCGCGTGCGGGACTGCCGAGCAGGTGCTCGCGGAGCATGCGGGCCACCACCTCGGGCGCCTCCGCCGGCGCGAGGTGCGCGACGCCGTCGAGCTCGACGAAGCGACCGCGGCGCACGCCGTCGGCGACCTGGCGCAGCGAGTCGGGTGGCGTGGCCACGTCGGCCGACCCGGCGACCGCCAGCACGGGCGCGCCGACCTCACCGAGACGCTCGCGCAGGTCGAAGTCCGCCAGCGCGCCGCACACCTGGGCGTACCCGGTGTCGTCGACGTCCTGCAGCGCGTGGAGCAGCGCCGAGCCACGGGCGGGCTCGCGCTCGAGGAACCCGGGGCCGAACCACCGCTGCGCGGAGGCGCTGACCAAAGCCGGGGTGCCGGCCGAGCGGACCAGGTCGATCCGCTCTGCCCACGAGTCGGCGGTGCCGATCCGCGCGCCGGTGCACAGCAGCACGGCGCCCGAGACCCGGTCCGGCACGTCGAGGAGGAGCTGCAGTCCGACGGCGCCGCCGACGGAGTCCCCGGCGTAGCCGAAGGTGGCACCTGCCTCGCCCCGCTCGGCCAGCACCTCGTCGACGGTCCGGAGCACACCGGCGGCGAGGTCGCCCATCGACCACGAGCGGTCGGGCACGGACCCGTTGCGGCCGTGGCCCGGCAGGTCCCACGCGAGGACGTCGAAGGCGTCGGTGAGGTGCGTCGCGCAGTCGCCCCACAGGGTCGAGGCGGAGGTGCCGAGCGACGGGCCGAGCACCAGCAGCGGCAGCGCGGTGCGGTCCTCGGCCGCGGTCAGGCGGACGGCGGTGACGACGGGGATCATGCGGACCTCCAGTGGCGTTGGGCACGCAGGACGACGGCATCGACGATCGCGCCGGCCTGTCCGTCGTACGACGGCAGCGGGACACGGCCGGTCAGGTCTGTCATCGCACGCTGCTCGGCACGGACCGACGCCCCGGCGGCCGCGAGGGTCGCGGCCATCCGCTCGGCGTGCACCTGCAGGCCGGCGACCAGCTCCACCGACTGCGAGGCGGCGGTCAGCGTGCGTCGTACGAGGTCGCGCACCGTCGCCCACTCGGCGTGCCAGCCGCCGTCGGCCCGGTCGTCGACCTGCGAGGCGGCGCCGACGTGCAGCGTCGCCGCGAGCTGCGGCGTGGTCAGCGCAGCCCGGCGGACCAGCACGGACAGCACCGGGTTGGCCTTGCCCGGCATGGTCGAGGACCCTCCGGGCCGCCCCTCGGAGAGCTCGCCGATCTCGGGCCGCGACATGACCAGGACGTCGTTGGCGATCCGCGCGAGCGCGTCGGTGGTCGTGACGAGGGCGTCGCCGAGGCGGGTGACGGGCGCGCGCACGGTGTGCCACGGGAGCGGTTCGAGGTCGACCTCGACGCCCAGCTCGACCATCGCCGCGCGGGTGCCGGCGGCGCCGCCGACCTGGTCGGGGAACGACAGGCCGGAGAGCTGCTCGTCGGCGTCGACGAGCGCCGCGAGCCACTGCGCGACGCGGAGGCCGAACGTCGTCGGGACGGCGTGCTGGGTGAGCGTGCGCGCGACCATCGGGGTGTCGCGGTGGGCCTGCGCCAGAGCAGTGAGGTCCGCCCCCAGCGCCGCCAAGTCGGCGCGGAGGTCGCCGGCGGCGCGCTCCGCCATCCGCACCAGCGCCGAGTCGACGACGTCCTGGCTCGTGAGCCCGCGGTGCAGCCAGGACGCGGGCTCGCCCGTGAGGCCGTCGCGGAGGCGGTCGACGAGCCCGATCACCGGGTTGCCGCCCCGCTCGGCCTCGCGGGCCAGCACCTCGAGGTCGCGCGACTGCACGAGGGCCTGCAGGTCGGCTGGATGGCCGAGACGGGCCAACCAGTCCTCCTCGACGTCGACGAGCGCGCGCACGAAGGCCTCCTGGCCGAAGTGCTCGCCCGCCCGGTCGTCGCCGGGCCAGTAGAGGTCGCTCACGCGGTCAGTCTGGCCGATGGGCGAGGAAGACGGTCTCGCCCTCGCCCTGGAGCCGGATGTCGAAGACGAACCCGTGGTCGTCGGCGTTGGCGACGAGGGTCGCGCGACGCGCCTCCTCGACCGAGGCGAGCAGCGGGTCGGCGGCCAGCGCGGCGTCGTCGCCCGGCAGGTAGGCGCGGGTGAGCAGGCGGTCGAGCAGGCCGCGGGCGAACACCGCCACGGCGACGTACGGCGCCGCGCCGGGGCTCGTCGCGCCGGGCGTAAGCGTGGTGAAGGCGAAGCGGCCCGTGCGATCGGTCGGGGCGCGTCCCCAGCCGGTGAACGTGGACCCGTCGCGGTGCAGCGAGCCGGGGGCGCGCGGGACGCGGCCGTCCGGTCCGGCCTGCCAGATCTCCACGAGCGCGTCGGGCACCGGGTCGCCGGCGCCGTCGAGGACGCGCCCGGTCAGCCGCACGGCCTCGGGGTGCCCGGACGGCACCAGGTCGGCTCCCCCGGCCTGGACGAGCGCGAAGGCGAAGAAGGGCCCGACCGTCTGGCCGGGCGTGGGGACCAGGGTCATGACTCCTCCTCGAGCGGTGTCCGGTGGGCGCCGGTCAGGACGATGTCCCAGCGGTAGCCCGTGGACCACTCGTGCTCGGTGAGGTCGTGGTCGTAGGTCGCGACCAGCCGGTCGCGGGCCTGCTGGTCGACGATCGCCTGGTAGATCGGGTCGAGGGCGAACAGCGGGTCGCCCGGGAAGTACATCTGGGTGACCATCCGCTGGGTGAACTCCGAGCCGAAGAGCGAGAAGTGGATGTGCGCCGGGCGCCAGGCGTTGCGGTGGTTGCGCCACGGGTAGGGGCCGGGCTTGATCGTGGTGAACGAGTAGGTGCCGTCGGCATCGGTGAGGCAGCGGCCGACGCCGGTGAAGTGCGGGTCGATCGGTGCCGGGTGCTGGTCCCGCTCGTGGACGTAGCGCCCACCCGCGTTGGCCTGCCAGATCTCGACGAGCTGGTGGCGGACCGGACGCCCGTCGCCGTCGAGGACGCGTCCGGTGACCTTCATCCGCTCGCCGATCGGCTCCCCGTCGTGCTGGATGGTCAGGTCGGCCTCGAGCGGGTCGATGTCGCGCTCGCCGAAGACCGGGCTCCACAGCTCGATGCCCTCCGGGTCGGCGTGGTGGAGGTCCTTGGTGGGGTGCCGCAGGATGCTGCTGCGGTAGGGCGCGTAGTCGAGCCGGGTCTGCGTCTCGACGGTTCCGGACGCGTCGTACGCCGCGGTGACGGCCGCCATCTCCGCGCTCACCTGCGCCTGCGTCTGGTCCGCGTGGGTCGGGGTCACCCGACGGAGGTTACGGCCACCCGCGACGGCGCGAGCGCCAGCGCTTCCACTGGGCGGAAGGAATGCGTCGGCGCTCCCGGTGACCGCTGGCACGGTGAGACCTCTCGGAACCTCGGCAAGGAGCAGCCGCATGTCCACCTCCCCCTCCCTCTCCACACCCACCACCACCGCGCCCTCGAACCGCTGGCCCGTCGTGCTGTGTTGGCTGGCTGTCGCCCTCGACGGGTTCGACCTGGTCGTCATCGGCGCGGTCATCCCGACCCTCATCGAGACCGGCGACCTCGGCTTCACCGCCTCCTCGGCGACGACCGCCGCGACGCTGGGCCTCGTCGGGGTCGGCATCGGCGCGGTCGCGATCGGCCCGCTCACCGACCGGTTCGGACGGCGCCGCAGCCTGATCGGCTGCGTGACGTGGTTCTCGCTGCTCACCCTCGCGGTGCCGCTGGCGCAGGACGTCACGCAGTTCACCGGCCTGCGCTTCCTGGCCGGCCTCGGACTGGGCGCCTGCCTGCCGACCGCGCTCGCGTTCATGAGCGAGCACGCCACCAGCGAGCGGCGCTCGTCAGCAGTGACCCGGACCATGACGGGCTACCACGTCGGCGCCGTGCTCACCGCGCTGCTCGCCCTCTGGCTGGTGGACGACCACGGCTGGGAGTCGATGTTCGTGGTCGGCGGCGTCGCCGGGCTCCTCACGGTCCCGCTGCTCTACGCGCGGCTGCCCGAGTCGGCGGCGTACCTGCGTGCGGTCGAGGCCCGCGACGACGGCGAAGCGCAGGTCAGCCGGAGCACCGAGGTCGTCCGCGGCCGCTACCTGCGGGTGAGCCTGGGGCTGTGGGTCGCATCGTTCTGCGGCCTGCTGCTGGTCTACGGCCTCAACACCTGGCTCCCGACCATCATGGGCGAGGCGGGCTACTCCATCGAGGGCGGCATCGGCCTGCTCCTGGTCCTCAACATCGGTGCGGTCATCGGCCTGATGGTCGCCGGCGGCATCTCCGACGCCCGGGGCAACAAGCCCACCGTGCTGCTCTGGTTCGGGCTGGCCGCCGTCTTCCTCGCCCTGCTCTCCATCAAGCTGGAGAGCACGGCCCTGGTGTACGCCGCGGTGCTGCTCGCCGGCATCTTCGTGTTCAGCGCGCAGGTGCTCGTCTACGCCTTCGTCGGCCACCTCTACCCGCCGGAGATCCGGGGCACGGCTCTCGGCATGGCCGCGGGCGTCGGACGGGTGGGCGCGATCGTCGGACCGTCGCTGGGCGGAGCGCTCGTGACAGCGGGCATCGCCTATCCGTGGGGCTTCTACGCCTTCGCGGTCGCGGCCCTCCTGGCCGTCGCGGCCCTGGCGACCGTCCCCGCCCACGTGCACGACCCGGTTCCGCCGGATTCCGCCTAGTGGAAGACTGCCACGCATGGCCGGCAACTCGACGACGCCCGGCGCCTCGGTCACCAGTCGGGCGCTGGCCCTGCTCGGCGCCTTCGACGAGGACCACCGCCGGCTCCCGCTGACCCTCCTCGCCGAGCGCGCCGGGCTGCCGGTGGCGACCGCCCACCGGCTGGTCGCCGAGCTCGTCGAGTGGGGCGCCCTCACCCGCACCGGTTCCGGCGACTACGTCGTCGGGCGTCGGCTCTGGGACATCGGGCTGCTCGCGCCACTCCAGGCCGGGCTGGTCGAGCTGGCCTCGCCCTACCTCCACGACCTCTACGGCGCCACGCACGCCACCGTGCACCTCGCGGTGCGCGACGACACCGAGGTCCTCTACCTCGACCGCCTGCGCGGCAGCGCCTCCGTGCCGGTCGTCAGCACCATCGGGTCCCGGCTGCCCATGCACGCGACCGGCGTCGGGAAGGTGCTCCTGGCGCACGCACCGGTCGACGTGCAGCAGCAGGTGCTGGCCGACCTTCCCCGCATCACGGCGTACACCGTCACCCAGCCCGGGCTGCTGCGGCGCCAGCTCCGGCAGGCGCTGCGCGACGACTTCGCGACCACGACCGAGGAGATGAGCCTCGGCGCGTGCTCGGTGGCCGTGCCGCTGCGTCGCGGCGGCGACGTCGTGGCCTCCCTCGGGCTGGTGGTGCCCTCGCTCAAGCGTGACCGGCCGCGACTCGTGGCGGCCCTCCAGGTGGCCGCGCGCGGCGTGGGTCGGGCGCTCGACGCGGCCCGCTCGACCTGAGGTTCCGTCCAGCGGAAACCACCTCTCGTCCAGCGGACACGCCACCGCCTTGACTGCACCCATGGACGACGTGCGCACCCAGGTCGCGATCATCGGCGCCGGCCCCGCCGGCATGTTGCTGTCCCACCTCCTCGCGGCCGAGGGCGTCGAGTCCGTGGTCGTCGAGGCGCGCACCGAGGAGTACGTCGGCTCCCGGATCCGGGCCGGCATCCTCGAGCAGTCGTCGGTCGACCTGCTCCGCTCGGCCGACCTCGGCGACCGGCTCGCGCGCGAGGGTGACCAGCACCGCGGGATCTACCTGCAGTGGCCCGAGGAGCGGCACCACCTCGACTTCGTCGACCTCACCGGCCGGTCGGTCTGGGTCTACGGGCAGACCGAGGTGCAGAAGGACCTCGTCGCCGCGCGCGCAGCCGACGGCCAGGAGGTGCACTACGGCGTCTCCGACACCGCGCTGCACGACCTCGAGTCGGACAGCCCGTCGGTGACCTTCGTGTCGGCGTCGGGCTCGCCGACCCGGGTGAGCGCGTCGGTGGTGGTGGGGTGCGACGGGTCGTTCGGCCCGTCCCGCTCGTCGGTGCCGGACGCGGTCCGGCAGAGCTGGGAGAAGGTCTACCCCTACTCCTGGCTCGGCATCCTGGCCGACGTCGCGCCGTCGACCGACGAGCTGATCTATGCCTGGCACCCCGACGGCTTCGCGATGCACTCGATGCGCTCGGCGACGGTCTCGCGGCTCTACCTGCAGGTCCCCCACGACACCGACATCGACGACTGGTCCGACGACCGGATCTGGTCGGCGCTGGCCACCCGGCTCGGCGACGGGCAGGACGGCTGGTCGCTCACGCCGGGGCCGGTCACCGAGAAGAGCGTGCTGCCGATGCGGTCCTTCGTGCAGACGCCGATGCGCCACGGACGCCTGTTCCTGGCCGGCGACGCGGCCCACATCGTGCCGCCGACCGGCGCCAAGGGGCTCAACCTCGCGGTGGCCGACGTGGGCCTGCTCGCACCGGCCCTGGTTGACCTGCTGCGCAGGGACGATGCCCGGCTCGCGGACGCCTACTCCGACGCCGCGCTGCGCCGGGTCTGGCGCTGCACCCACTTCTCGTGGTGGATGACCACGATGCTGCACACGAGCGGCGACGACTTCGACCAGCAGCTGCAGCTCTCGCAGCTGCGGTGGGTCGCCACGAGCGAGGCCGGTGCCACCGGCCTCGCCGAGAACTACGCCGGCCTCCCGATCGGGTTCTGAGCCTCGACGGTCACCGGCAGCAGGCGCGTGGAGCCCATCAGGCCCTCCTTGCGCGCCACCAGCGCTGCCATGCCGATCGTGGCGAACGCCGCGAGCACGTTGATCGCCAGCATGGAGACGCTCTTGACCAGGACGAACGTCTCCAGGGACTGCGACTGGAGCAGCCAGAGCGTCATGCCGGCCTTGGCCAGCCCGAGCGCCGCCCACAACGCGGTGAGGTGCCAGAAGAGGCGGCGGATCCGCGGCCGCATCGCGAGCTCGTGGTCCATCGGGTAGAAGTCGCCCGCCAGCCGGGCCACCATCGGTCGCGCGCTGGCCAGCGACAGCAGGAAGAGGAAGGCGACGATGCCGTCGCTGATCACCGGCTGCAGGAAGTAGAGCCACGTGCTGCCGGCCACGACCGAGAGCGCGGTCCGGCCGGTGAGCAGGATGGCGGTCAGGATCAGCAGCCCCGACGTACGACGTCGGGTCACTGCGCGCCACGCGATCGCGCCGTACGACCAGGCGAGCGCCGCTGCGATCGCGGTCCACACGCCCGCCAGCACGAAGACGCCGCAGAACACGACGGCGGGGACCACGACAGCGATGAGCAGGCTCAGCGAGACGCGCCGGATGACCGACACGAGGGTGGGGCGATGAGGTTCGACCCCCTCACCCTACGGTGCGGAGCGCCCGGCCGGTCGGAAAGAAGGAACTGGCTTCACCGCTCCCGGACGGCGTCCGACTCGTCGGGGCACCGAAGCGCTCGAGGCGGTCCTCGACGACCTGGGCGAGCTGCTCGCGCGGTCGGGCGGCGTCAGGGGTTGAGGCAGTCCGGGATCGAGTCGGTCGGACCGGTCGGGTCGGCCGTCGCCCCCGACCGGTCGAGGACCTTGACCCAGTCGACGGTGTCGAACTGGCGCAGCGTCGGCGCGATCTCGCCCGCGATCGTGACCGTCGACCCACCGCTGGAGCACCGACCCAGCAGCCGGACGCGGGCGATGCCGCCGGAGACGGCCAGGTCGGCGAAGCCCGTCGCGCCGGACCGGACCAGGCGCAGCCCCCGGCTGCGCTCCCGGTCGAGCGGGCCGGCGAAGAGCCGGTCCATCACCCCGGTGGCCGGCGACCCCAGCGGGACGGGGCGCGTCCGGGCGACGAAGAACGGCTCCTGGTTGGCGGCGAAGCGGTCCTCGTCGAGGAAGAACACCTGGCGGTCGACCGTCGGGAAGTCGGCGTCGACCGCGATCACCACACGGCTCCGCCCGGGCTGGCGGATCACCTCGACCGGGGTGCGCCTCGCCAGCCCGATGCCGTACGTCGTCCAGCCCTCGAAGAGGCCCGACCGCACCGCCGTCATGACGTTGGGCAGGGCGAAAGCCCGGCGGGCCGGGGCGGGACTCGCAGTGTCGGTGCGGGTGTCGTGGAGACCGACCTGGAGGATCGCGCGACCGGCGATCCGGATGGGCAGTCCCGAGCCGTCGCCCCGGAGCCTGCGGACGTAGCGGACGTCGGCGCCCGACGGGATGCCGGAGTCGAACTGGAAGATCACGCGGTCGAAGCCCGCCCGGTGCACGGCACGTACGTCGACCAGCTGGGGCAGGGCCTGCGGTGCGGCCGGCGGCGGCGCACCGCCGGACTGCGGCGCGGCGACGAGCAGCGCGACCAGCAGGGACGTAGACGAGAGCTTGCGCAGGATCCTCATCTCGGACCTCCAGGGATACAACAGCCGGTGCACCCGAACCTAGTCCTGCTGCACCGTCCCCGACAGGGTCCCGAGCACCTCGACCTGCGGCGACACCGCGTCACCCGCCTGCGGCGAGCGGCCGCCTACTCCCCCGACACCGTCGACGACGCCGGTGTGACCTGGCCTGCTGGCCCACGGTCGCGCCGCCCGCCACGCTAGGCGGTGAAGTGCACTCCCGAGAAGCGGGACCGGTACGTCGTGACCCGGGCGGCGAGGTCGCCGTGATCGACCTCGGCCGACAGGCCCTCGGCGATGAGCGAGGCGAGCTCGTCCATGTCGTGAGGCTTCATGCCCAGTCGCACCAGCTCGGGGGTGCCAATCCGCAGCCCGTTCATGTCGCCGTCCACCGCGTCCACGGGAAGGCCGATCCCGGATGTCAGGAGGTTGGCCCGCCGCAGGAGCTTCGCGGCGCTCTGGCCACCTCCCCACTGGTGTGCCTCGAGGGCGAGCTGGTGGGACGCGGTCGCTCCCCCGGCGCCCTCGAACACGGGCAGCCCTCGCGCCAGCAGGCCCGAGGCGAGCTCGGTGGCGGTCTGCACCATCGTCGCGGCGTACTCGGTGCCGGCTGCCTTCCAGTCGAGCATGGTCACGGCCAGGGCAGCGGCCTTGCCGGCGTCGAAGTTGGCGGTCAGCCCGGGGTAGGCGATGGCGTCGAGGCGTTGGGCGATCTCCGGTTCGTTGGTGACGATCAGGCCCGCGGGCGGCCCGCCGAGGCTCTTGTAGGTGCTCATCGTCATCAGGTGCGCACCCTGCTCGAGGGGGTTCGGCCAGGCGCCTCCGGCAATCAGGCCGCACAGGTGGGCGGCGTCGAAGAGCAGCACTGCTCCCACCTCGTCGGCGACCTCACGCAGGGCAGCGACCGGGTGCGGGTAGAGGTTCATGCTGGCGCCGATGGTGATCATCCGGGGCCGGTGCTCGAGGGCGAGGGCGCGCAGGCCCGCCACGTCGACGGTGAACCGGTCGGCGTCGACCGGTGCTGGGACGGTGCGCAACCGATACATCCCGGCGGACCCGCCGGCGTGGTGGGTGACGTGGCCCCCGATGCTGGGAGGCGGGGCGATGATCGTGTCCCCGGGCTCGCACGTCGCCATGAAGGCGTACAGGTTGGCGATGGCGCCCGACGGCACGCGGATCTCGGCGTACCGCGCCCCGAACACGTCGGCAGCGAGCTCGGCCGCCATGACCTCGATCTGCTCGATGGCTTCCAGGCCCATCTCGTACTTGTCCCCGGGATATCCCAGCGATGCCCTCGACCCGAGCCCGGCGGACAGCATCGCCTCGGCGCGCGGACTCATGATGTTCGTCGCCGGGTTGAGGTTCAGGCAGTCACGATCGTGGATCTGACGGTTCGCCTCGACCAGGCGGTCCAGCTCGGCGAGCGCTGCGGGACCGGGCCGCTCCGCGGCCGCCGCGGCCAGGGCGTGGACGTAGGCCCGGCTGTGCTCGGGAAGCCAGGGCTGCTGCGCGAGTGCCGTCATGGCTCCATGATCGGCGCCGAAAACAGATAAGGACAAGCGCCAATTCGACGTCAGAACTGGTTAGCGTTGCTACATGATCAACCTGTCCCGTCTCGTGTTCCTGCGCGCCGTCCACCGCCACGGGTCGGTGGCCGCCGCGGCGCGCGAGCTCGGCTACACGCCCTCCGCCGTGAGCCAGCAGATCGGCCGGCTGCAGCGCGAGGCGGGCGTACGACTCCTCGAACCCGTGGGACGTGGTGTCGTCCTCACCGACGCCGCCCTGGTCCTGGTCGACGCCGCGGTCTCCATCGACGCAGCGCGGGAGGTGGCGCGAGGCCGGCTCGAGGAGCTCGCGGGCGGACTCACGGGCACGCTGAGCCTGGCGTGCTTCCCCTCGGCGATCCGCGGTGTTGCCGCGCCGGCACTGGGTGCACTCGCCGAGGCCGCGCCGGAGCTGCGCGTCCAGCTGAGGGAGCTGGCGCCCGAGCTGGGGCTCGAGGCGGTCGCGAGCGGGTACGCCGACGTGGCGATCGTCCACGACTGGGTCCACGACCGCACCACGCTCGCTGCGGGCCTGGAGGCCGTGCACCTGGCCGACGACCCCGTCGACCTGGTCGTCCCGGCCTCGCACCGCCTGGCCGAGCGGCGGTCGGTGGCGCTCTCGGAGACGGTGGGCGACGTGTGGGTCACCGATGTGTCGGACAGCATCTGCACCCGCTGGATCCTCGACCTGCTGAACGCCTCGACCGAGAACCCTGGTGTGGACTTCCGCGCGGAGGAGTACGCCTCCCAGGTCGCGCTGGTGTCCGCGGGCCTCTGCGTGGCCGTGCTGCCGCGGCTGGGACGCCCGGCCCTGCCCGACAGCGTCCGCGTCATCCCGCTCCGGGGCCCCGTTCCCACGAGGCGCTTCATGGCCGTCTACCGCACCCCCACCTCACGCAGGCCGGCGATCAGGCGCCTGATCGAGGCTCTCGGCAAGCAGGCGCAGGCGAGTCCTGCCAGCGGTGCGCCCCCGGCCCCAGCTCGTACGCCGCGCCGGGCAGGACCACGTCGGCCACGCACCCCGACGGCACGGTGACCATCACGGCCCACCGCGACCCCAGGTCCCACGCGATGCCCGATGGCTGCCATCCGCCCGGGTGATCGGGTCAGAAGCCGAGCTTGCGCAGCTGGCGCGGGTCGCGCTGCCAGTCCTTGGCGATCTTGACCTGCAGGTCGAGGTAGACCGGCGTGCCGAGCAGCGCCTCGATCTGCTTGCGCGCAGCCGTGCCGACCGCGCGCAGGCGCGCGCCCTTGTGGCCGATCATGATCCCCTTCTGGGAGTCACGCTCGACATAGAGGTTGGCCACGATGACCAGCAGCGGCTTGTCGTCGGGACGGCCCTCGCGCAGGCCCATCTCCTCGACGACGACGGCGATCGAGTGCGGCAGCTCGTCGCGCACGCCCTCGAGCGCGGCCTCGCGGATCAGGTCGGCGGCGAGCGCCTCCTCGGGAGCATCCGTCAGGTCGCCGTCGGGGTAGAGCGGCGGCCCCTCCGGCATCTGCGCGACGAGGAGGTCGGCCAGCAGCTGGACCTGGTCGCCGGACACCGCGGAGACGGGGACGATCTCGGCCCACTCGGTCGCGGTCTCCTCACCGAGCGCCTGGATGTCCAGCAGGTGCTGGCCCAGCTGCTCGGGGGTGACGAGGTCGGTCTTGGTGGCGACGGCGATGCGGATGGTGCGGCGCACCTTGGCCAGCTCGGTCACCAGGAATCGGTCGCCGGGGCCGATCTTCTCGTTGGCGGGGAAGCAGCAGGCCACGACGTCGACCTCGGCCCACGTCGTCCGCACGAGGTCGTTGAGCCGCTCGCCGAGCAGGGTGCGCGGGCGGTGGAGGCCGGGCGTGTCGACGAGGATCAGCTGGGCGTCGTCGCGGTGCACGATGCCACGCACCACGTTGCGGGTGGTCTGCGGCTTGGATGAGGTGATGACGATCTTCTGGCCGACCAGGGCGTTGGTCAGCGTCGACTTGCCGGCGTTGGGCCGACCGACGAAGGACGCGAACCCGCTGCGGTAGCCCTCGGGCGCGGTGTAGAACGCGCCCGCCGGGGCGACGCCGGACAGGTCGAAGTCGTCGTCCTCGTCGTCCTCGTCGAGGTCGTCGACGTCCTCACCGAGGTCCTCGTCGACGTCCTCGGTGGTGTCGTCCTGCTCGTCAGCCATCGCTCGCCTCTCGCGCTGCGTCGTAGTCGGCCCAGATCTGCTCGTCACTCTTCCCTGCCGCCTTGCCCGCGCGCCAGATGGGTCCGGGATCGACCGCGCGTGGCTGCCGGCCAGCGGTCGCGCGCCAGTAGCCCATCACGTCGTAGTGGCTGGTCGGCAGGCCGATGTCGCGCATCAGGTGCTTGCGGATCGCCCGCATCTGCGCGGACTCCCCGGCCATCCAGAAGTAGCCCTCGCCCTCGGGCCAGTCGATGCCCTCGACGACCTCGGCCAGCGCGCTCTGCCCGGCGGACGGGGGCGCGAGCCAGCTGACCTGCGCGTGCCCGGGCAGGTAGTCGCCCAGGTCGTCGGGGACCTCCGCGATGACGTACGTCGGCAGGTCGGGGCGGGCCTCCAGGATGCGGGCGATCGCGGGCATGGCCGTCAGGTCGCCGACCAGCAGCAGCCACCCGGCTCCGGCCGGCGGCGAGAAGGACGACTTGGGCTCGGTGATCGTGACCGTGTCGCCGACGCAGTCGCGCATCGCCCACTCGGTGACCAGCCCGACGTCGTGGACGACGACGTCGAGGGTCAGCTCGCCGTCCCGGAGCGACCGCACGGTGTAGTAGCGGCTCTGGAACTGGCCGGGCACCACGAGGCCGACCCACTCGTCGGGCACGCCAGTGGACGCGAACCCGTCGAGGCCGTCGAGGACCAGCCGCACGAGGTGGTCGGTCAGCGGTTCGCGGCGACGTACGGTCGCCCGGAACTGGGCTGCGCGGGTGCTCACCCGAAGAGGCTATCGGTGTCTCACCAGTCGGGGCGCATCGGGAAATCGGTCCGTCCGTCGGCGTGGTTGCGGGTGGCCAGGACCTGGTGCAGCTCCACCTCGCCGCGCTCGAAGCCGACCCGCGACCCGGCGATGTAGAGGCCCCACACCCGCGCCGTGCCCTCGCCCACCTCGGCGACGCACTCGTCCCAGTGCTCGACGAGGTTGCGGTTCCAGTCGCGCAGGGTCGAGGCGTAGTGGAGCCGGAGGTTCTCGGAGTGCTGCACCTCCAGGCCCTGGTCCTGCGCGGCCGAGATGATGGTGCCGGACCCGATCAGCTCCCCGTCGGGGAAGACGTAGCGGTCGATGAACGCCCCGGTCTCCTGGCGGCCGTTGTGCGCACGGGTGATGCAGTGGTTGAGCAGCCGGCCGCCGGGCCTGAGCCGGTCGCGCAGGTGGGAGAAGTAGGTGGGGTAGTTGCGCACGCCGACGTGCTCGGTCAGGCCGATCGAGCTCACCGCGTCGAAGCCCGTCTCGACGACGTCGCGGTAGTCGAGGTGGCGCACCCCGGCGAGGTCGCCGAGTCCCTCGCGGTCGATGGCCTCCTTGGCCCACTGCGCCTGCTCGAGCGACAGCGTCACGCCGAGCGCCTTCACGCCGTACTCGCGGGCGGCGTGGCGGACCATGGTGCCCCAGCCGCACCCGACGTCGAGCAGCCGCTGCCCCGGCCGGAGGTCGAGCTTGCGGCAGACCAGGTCGAACTTCGCGGCCTGCGCGTCCTCGAGCGTCGCGTCGGGCGTCTCGTAGAGCGCGCAGGTGTAGACCATCGACGGGCCGAGCACCCGCTCGTAGAAGCTGTTGGACACGTCGTAGTGGTGCGAGATGACCTCGGCGTCGCGCGTCATCGAGTGGCGCAGGCCCTCGACCGCACGCCGCCAGCGGGGCAGGTGCTCCTGGGGAGGCGGGGCCGGCGGGCGCAGGTGCGACAGTCCGAGGTCGCGGGCGATGCGCAGTGCCTCGGACGGCGTCGGCACCCGGAACTTCGTGTGGTCCTTGAGCAGCACCAGCGCGTCGTAGGGGTCGCCCGGGTGGACGCCGGACAGGTCCAGGTCGCCGCTGACGTAGGCCCGGGCCATGCCCAGATCGCCGGGCGCGGTCATCAGGTAGGACAGCCCGCGCTCGGTGCGCAGGTCCATGCCGAGCGCGGCATCGGGCGGCCCGGCGCTGCTGCCGTCGTACGCCGTGAAGCGCAGCGGCAGGCCGCCCCTGACGAGGCGTTCCATCGCGTCGCCGATGGTCATGCGGGGCGTGGTCCTCGCGCCGGCGTTGAGGCTGGGGCTGGAGCTCATCGTGGCTGCACCACCTTGTCGTAGAGGGTCGCGAGTCGGTCGTCGGGGTCGTGGCGCGCCTTGACGCGCGCGAGGTGCTCGCCGCCGTAGAGGCGGGCGAACTCGTCGGGCTCGTAGAACGCCTCGGAGTAGAGGCTCTTGTGGCCGCCGAGCTCGGAGACCTTCGCCTCGATCGCCCGGTTGCGGGGGGACTCGGGCGCGTCGGGCCCGACGTTGACCACGCCCCAGAAGCCGACGTTGACGTAGGTGGTGCCGGCGGTCAGCGGGTAGCCCGGCCACGGCCGGTCGTCCTCCCCGGCCCCCCGACGCAGCCGCAGCGGGCACAGCCAGACCGGGCGCATGCCGACCTCGCGGTCGAACCAGGCGAGGAACTCGGCGAGCCGGTCGAGCGGGATCTCGACGTCCTGCACGACCCGCTCGCCCTGCGGGCGCCCGGCACGCCGGTCGAGCCGGTCGCCGATGCCGAAGCGCCGGTCGAGGGCGACGAGGCGCCAGTAGACGTCGGAGCGCCGCAGCCGGCGCGGCCACAGCCGGCGTACGAGCGGGTGCTGGGCACCGAACGCCCGCGAGCACCAGAACCAGTCGGTGTCCCAGCGCCACAGGTAGTCGAGCATCGTCAGCCGGTCGGTGGAGCGATGCTGGAGGGAGCGGTAGAAGACCTGCTGGCCGGTGTAGTCGGAGGTCGGGCCGGGCTCGTCGGTCCAGCGGGCGAGCGTCAGGCGGAGGTCGTCGGGGGTGAAGGCCACGCCGTCGAGGCCGTCCACGCGCTCCCCCGCCCACGCACCCTCCGCCACGACCCGGCCCACGGCCCCGGCGAGGGCATCGGCGTCGTCGAAGCGGACGTGTCGCAGGGCGACGTAGGGCGGCACCGGCTCGAGCTCGATGCGCAACCGGATGGCATAGCCGAGCGAGCCGTAGGAGTTGGGGAAGGCGTCGAAGAGCTCGTCGCCGGGCTTGGTCGTCACGACCTCGCCCGAGCCGGTCATCACGTCCATGTCGAGCACGGACTCGTGGGGCAGGCCGCTGCGGAAGCTGGTGGCCTCGATGCCCAGCCCACTCACCGCGCCGCCGAGCGTGATCGTGCGGAGCTGCGGCACGACCAGCGGGATGCGCCCGTGGGCCAGCGTCACCTCGACGAGGTGCTCGTAGGTGCACATCCCCTGCACCTCGGCGACGTCGCCGACGACCTCGATGACGCCGTCGAGGCCGGACACGTCGAGGCCGGCGCCGAGCGCCGCGCGTCCGCGGAACAGGTTGCTGGTGCGCTTGGCCAGCCGGACCGGGGCGTCGGCGGGCAGGGCGGCGTACGACTCCAAGAGCCTCGCCACCCCGGCGGAGTGCTGCTCCCAACCCACAGGCACGTGCACGACACCCACGCTAGCGAGTCCCGGGGACAACCCGCGAGGGATTAGCTGCCGTGGGTGCTCTGGCGCGTGTGGATCCGCCCGGTCGCGTCGCCCACCAGCACGGGCACGTCGGCGCCCGCGAAGTCGCTCGCCGCGGCCACGTCGACCAGTTCGCTGTCGGTGAGGACGACCGCCGCCTCGAGCCCGGTCGACGCGGACGAGACGGCCATCGCGACGCAGACCTCGAGCGCGGAGAGCTCCAGGTGCGCGAGGCGGACGCCCGCCGCGGCGTACGTCCGGCCGTCGAGGTCGCGGACCGCGGCACCCTCGTGGGAGCGAGCCCGCGCGCGGGTGGCGCGCGCCAGGGTCACCAGCTTGGCGTCCTCGGCGCTCAGGTCGCCGGACAGGTCGGGCAGGTCGGGCACGTCAGGCATGCCGCCCAGCCTAGTGAGCGGGTCGCGGCACCCCCGCGAACGGGGACAGCAGGAACCAGCCCGGCAGCGAGCGGGCCACCTCGCCACTCGCCAGCACGCGCATCGACTCGTCGCGCACTGCGCTGGACCAGGTGCGGTCGCCGCGCCAGACCTGCGTGAGCGTGCGCAGCGTGGTCTGCACCCGCGCTGCCGGCTCGTCGCCCGGGTCGTCGTCGCAGACGTCGACGTCGTCGGCGGTGATCACGATCCACCAGTGCGCGACCCTGGGCTCCACGTCGGAGAACTCGAAGCGCACGACCGTACGCCGTCCCGGCACCCGCTCCCGGTCGACGTTGCGGTGCATGTCCCACAGCAGCAGCTTGGGGTCGAGCTCCCCGTCGGCGAGCCCGGGGATCCACCGGGTGCCCCAGACGCCCAGCGCCTCCACCACCGGCCGCAGCTCCGCACCCGCCTCGGTGAGCCGGTAGCGCACCTCTCCCCCGGTGTCCTCGCGCGTCACCACTCCGGCGGACGCGAGCTGGTGGAGCCGCCGCGACAGCAGGGTGGGCGACATCCGGGGCAGCCCCCGGCGCAGGTCGTTGAAGCGCTCGCTGCCGAGCAGCAGCTCGCGCACGAGGAGCAGCGTCCACCGCTCGTCGAGCAGCTCCATGGCCTTGGCCATGGGGCAGAACTGGCGATAGCTCGCGCCCACGGATCGCACGCTACGCCAGCCCGCGCGGCTGGTACAGATCGTGCACTCGTCGCACGGTTGCGTCGCTCCTAGCGTGACTCGCACACCACTGACGGAACCGGGGAGGACCCACATGAACAGCCAGATCACCGCACCGCCCACCGACGTGGACGGCGACGCGGCACTCAAGCAGCGCCACCGGACGATGTGGGCCTCGGGCCACTACGACCGGGTGGCGCGCGAGATCATCCCGGAGCTCGGCCAGCGCCTGGTGGCCTCGCTCGCCATCACGTCCGGCGAGCGCGTCCTGGACATCGCGGCCGGCACCGGCAACGCTGCCGTCCCGGCGGCCCGCACCGGCGCCACCGTGGTCGCCTCCGACCTGACGCCCGAGCTCCTCGAGACCGGACGGGCCGAGCACCCCGACGCCGGCATCGACTGGCAGGTCGCCGACGCCGAGGCACTGCCCTGGCCGGATGGGTCGTACGACGTCGTGCTCAGCACGGTCGGCGTGATGTTCGCACCGCACCACCAGGCGGCGGCCGACGAGCTGTTGCGGGTGCTGCGCCCCGGCGGCCGGCTAGGGCTGCTGAGCTGGACCCCGGAGGGATTCATCGGCCGACTGTTCGCCACCATGCGCGACTTCGTGCCGGCCCCGCCGGCCGGGGTGCAGCCGCCCCCGCTGTGGGGCGACGAGGCGCACGTGCGCGAGCTGTTCGGTGACCGGGTCGAGGACCTGGCCTTCGATCGGGCCCACGTCGACGTGGACGCGTTCCCCGGGCGCGAGGACTTCCGTGCCTACTTCCGTGACAACTACGGTCCGACGCTGATGGCCTACCGCGCGCTGGCCGACCGGCCGGACCGCAGGGCCGAGCTCGACGCCGCGCTCGACGCCCTGGCCGCGGACGCCGACGAGGGCTCGGGACGGATGCGCTGGGAGTACGTCGTGGTCAGCGGCCGGCGGAGGTGACCTGCGCGGCGGGGGCGTCGTCATCGGCGTCCTCGCCGTCGGCCGCCACCACCGACACCAGCACGGCCTCGATCTTGTTGCGCCGACCGGTGGCGCGCTCGGCCTCGAGGCGCAGGCCGTGGCACTCCACCACGGAGCCCGGGATCGGGACCTTGCCGAGGTGCTTGGCCATCAGGCCCCCGACGCTGTCGACGTCGTCGTCCTCGACGGTGAAGCCGACCAGCTCGTCGAGGTCGTCGACCGGGTAGCGCGAGGAGACCCGGATGACGCCGCCGTCGAGGTGCTCGACCTCGACCTCCTCGGCGTCGTACTCGTCGGTGATCTCGCCGACGATCTCCTCGAGGACGTCCTCGATGGTGACCAGCCCGGCGGTGCCGCCGTACTCGTCGACGACCACCGCGATGTGCTGGCGTCGGGCCTGGAGCTCGGTGAGGAGGGCGTCGACCGGCTTGGAGTCCGGCACGTAGTGCACCGGGCGCATCACCTCGTCGACGCGCTGGGTGAACTCCACGTCGGGGGCCTCGAAGTCGCGCCGGACGAGGTCCTTGAGGTAGGCCATGCCGATGATGTCGTCGAGGTTCTCGCCCGTGACCGGGATGCGGGAGTATCCGCTGCGCAGGAAGAGCGACATCGTCTGGCGCAGGTTCTTGTGGCGCTCGATGTAGACCACGTCGGGCCGCGGGACCATCACCTCGCGGGTGGAGGTGTCGCCGAGCTCGAAGACGGAGTGGATCATCCGGCGCTCGCCAGACTCGATGACGGCCGACGCCTCGGCCATGTCGACCAGCTCGCGCAGCTCGGTCTCGGTCGAGAACGGGCCCTCGCTGAAGCCCTTGCCGGGGGTGATCGCGTTGCCGAGCATGATCAGCAGCGCCGGAATCGGGCCGAGGATCGTGGTGACGAGCGAGATCGGCCCCGCCGAGAGCAGGGCGACCTTCGCGTCGTGCTGGCGCCCGATCGTGCGGGGGGCCACGCCGATCACCACGAAGGAGACGACCAGCATCACGCCGATCGTGGTGAACACGCTCGTCAGCAGCGAGCCCGGGAAGGCGTCGCGGGCCCACGTCGAGACCAGCACGATGGCGCTGATCTCGCACAGCAGCCGCAGCAGCAGCGCGGTGTTGAGGTAGCGGGTGGGGTCGTCGAGGAGCCGGACCAGCCGGGCGGCACCGCCGCGGCCCTCGGCCTTCATCTCCTCGGCGCGAGCGCGCGAGAAGCTGCCCAGGGCGGCGTCGGCGGCGGAGAAGAGACCGGCCAGCAGGACCAGCAGGGTCGCCGATCCGAGCTGCCAGATGTCGGCGGTCATGACCAGCCGGGTTCCTGGTCGGCACGGTCCTCGCTGGAGCGCCACTTCTCCAGCAGCTCGCTCTGGAGGCCGAACATCACGGCGTGCTCGTCGGGCTCGGCGTGGTCGTAGCCGAGGAGGTGCAGGATGCCGTGGGTGGTGAGCAGGTCGATCTCGGCCTCGCGACCGTGACCGGCCTCCACGCCCTGCCGCTCGGCGACGGCCGGGGCCAGCACCAGGTCGCCGAGGACGCCCTCCTCGGGCTCCTCGTTGACCTTGCCGGGACGCAGCTCGTCCATCGGGAAGGCGAGCACGTCGGTCGGGCCCTCCTTCTCCATCCACTGCCCGTTGAGCTCGGCGATGGTGTCCTCGTCGACCGCCTTGATGCACAGCTCGGCCTGCGGGTGGACGCGCATCTGCTCCATCACGAAGCGCGCCAGCCGGGAGAGGCGGCGTACGTCGAACTCGAGGCCCGACTCGTTGAGCACCTCGATGCTCATCGGGTGCTCCGCTCGCTCTTGGTGGGGCCGGTCTTGGTCGGCGCCGTCGCGAGCTTGGCCTCAGCGTGGGCATCGAAGACCTCGTAGGCCTCGACGATGCGGCCGACCAGCCGGTGGCGTACGACGTCGGTGCCGGTGAGGCGGCAGAACGTGATGTCGTCGACACCGTCGAGGATGCCCTCGACCACCCGCAGCCCGGACTTCGTCCCGGAGGGGAGGTCGACCTGGCTGGTGTCGCCGGTGACCACGATGCGCGAGCCGAAGCCGAGCCGGGTCAGGAACATCTTCATCTGCTCGGCCGTGGTGTTCTGCGCCTCGTCGAGGATGATGAAGGAGTCGTTGAGCGAGCGGCCGCGGAGGAACGCCAGCGGCGCGACCTCGATGGTGCCGGCGGCGAGCAGCTTGGGGATGGTCTCGGGGTCGACCATGTCGTGCAGCGCGTCGTAGAGCGGGCGCAGGTAGGGGTCGATCTTCTCGCTCAGCGTGCCGGGCAGGAAGCCGAGCCGCTCTCCCGCCTCGACGGCCGGACGGCTCAGGATGATCCGGTTGACCTCCTTGGCCTGCAGGGCCTGCACGGCCTTGGCCATCGCGAGGTAGGTCTTGCCGGTGCCGGCGGGACCGATGCCGAAGGTGATCGTGGAGTTGTCGATCGCCTCGACGTAGCGCTTCTGGTTGAGCGTCTTGGGACGGATCGTGCGGCCGCGGTTGGACAGGATGTTGAGGCTCAGCACGTCGGCCGGGCGCTCCTGCGTCTCGGTCTGCAGCATCTGGATGATCCGCTCGACGGTCTCGGCGGTGACGCCCTGACCGGTGCGGACCAGCGTGACGACCTCGTCGAGGAGCCGCTCGGCCATCGCGACCTCGGCGGAGTCGCCGGTCAGCGTGATGCGGTTGCCGCGCACGTGCACGTCGGCCCCGAAGGCCCGCTCGATCAGCCGGAGGTGCTCGTCGCCCGGCCCCAGGACCGAGACCATGTCGATGCTGTTGGGGACGACGACGGTGTGGGTCGGCTTGTCCTGCGGGGTGGCGCTGCGCATGGTGCTGCGGCTCGTGCTGCGGGTCGTGTCAGTCATGGATGCCCGTGGCGGGCGGCCTTCCGAGTCGGTGGCATGGAGGCTCCATGCTACCGAGCGGGCGGCTCCCGGCCCACTCGGTTCGCTCCGGGCTCAGCCGCGGGTGACCTGCAGCATCCCGAGGCACATCTCGTCGGTGGTGCCCTCGCCCCACACGACGTAGCGGTCGGGCTGGCCCTCGAAGGACGGCAGCTTGTCGCGCAGCCACTGGACGTGGGTGCACGTCACCTTGACCTGCTGGAAGGCGTCGAGGTGGACCGGCTCGATCGGCCGGCTCCCCTGGTCGTCGAAGTCCCACACGGGGATGTCGAGGATCGTCCTGGCCTGCGGGGTGCCGGGATTGACCTCGATCCTGATCGAGCGGCCGAGCAGGTGCATGTGGCCGGCGACGCCGTGGATCGTGATCGGCTCGGCCAGCGTGCGCACGCACGACTGCACCTCCCCGGCCTTCGGCTCGGTGCCGCACAGGATGTGGAGGAGGTCCGCGGTGTTGCCCTCGGCGCCGAAGCGCTCCTTGACGTCGGCCACGGCGGCGTCGCGGTCGCACAGCGGCCCGTCGGCGTGCTTGGCGCGGCACGGCAGCTCGACCGGCGCGGGCAGCAGCATGGTGGTGAGCGCCTGGTAGGGGCGCTTGCCCGGCGCCAGGCGCAGCTGGGCGGCGGAGGTGTCCGGCTGGACGCCGGCGAGCAGGTTGTAGTGCACCTGCATCACGATGCGACTGCCCTTGGCGAGGCGGACGCCGAAGCCGGGCTTGACGACCGACTCGTCGCTGCCGGGGGCCCAGGCGCCGAGCCAGGGAGCGTTGTCGACGTTCTGGAAGCGGTCGAGGCCGGTGCCGCCGAAGCAGGTCCAGCCCTCGTCGTCCTCGGCCGCGTCCTTCGCCTCGGCCGCCGCGACCTGCTCGGGCGGCACCTGGAAGAGGATCACGTGGTGGACGACCTCGGGGTTGCCCGGCAGCACCTGGGTGCCGGTGAGCCACGAGTCCCGCGCCAGCTCGGGGTCGAGGAGGAAGCACCGGTAGTCGTCGGTGCCCTTGCCGTAGGGGGCGGACGGCGTGTAGCTGCCCGGCATCGCGATCGTCGTACGCGTCTCTCCCGCACGCAGCGGCTTGGACCTCGCCGGCTCGGCGTAGTGGCCGTCGTGGCCCTCGGCCGCCTCCTGCGCCGTGGGCGAGGCGCCGGCCGGCTGGGTGGCGCGGCGCTCGACGTCGGACCGGGAGTCGGACGCGCCGCCACAGGCGGACAGCGCGAGCAGCCCCGTGGCGAGGAGGGCGGCGACGGTGGCGCGGATGCGTGACATGTCCCGGCTCAGATCAGGGACTCGGTCATGGCGGGCGTCGAGCCGAGCACATGGAGGTGGGTGTGGAACACGCTCTGCCCGGCGCCTGCGCCGGTGTTGACGACGAGGCGGTACTCCTCGTTGCCGGCGGCCTTCGCCACCTGGTCGGCGAGCGTGACGAGGTGCCCGAGGATCGCCGGGTCGGCCGCCGCGGAGGCGGCCGCGTTCTCGTGGTGGTCGACC
>NZ_JAOPWY010000068.1 GCF_025965415.1 Nocardioides sp. | reverse complement strand
AGTCGCTGGGGTTGGTCCAGTGGCCCTGCTCCAGCACGACCACCGACAGCCCCGCCATCGCGAGGTGCTTGGCCGCCACCCCGCCCGAGGTGCCACCGCCCACGATCAACACGTCTGCGATATCTGGGGTTGTCATCAGCACCGGCTCCCTAGCAGCGATCGATATAGGTCACGGGGTGGGGGCGAGATAGAGGGCGACGGTCAGCCCGCCGAGGGCGAGGACTGCATACATCGTTGCCAGACCCATCAGCCTGCGACGGCCCTCCCGGGATCCGGCGCTCTTGCCCCGAGCCTCCAGGGAGACCGCGACCAAGACGATGAGGCCATTGACGATCAGCTGCATGAACGGGTCGACATTGGCCAGGTTCAAGATGTTGCCGGTGAGCGCGATGATGAGCACCCCGATCATCGTTCCGATGATGCCGCCCTGGCCTCCGCTGAGCGCGGTGCCGCCGACCACCACGGCAGCGATCGCGCTCAGCTCGTAGCCTGAGGCGGCGTTCGCATCCGCCGACGCGGTGAACGAGGTCAGAAGAATCGCAGCACAACCGGCCAGCAGCCCGCTGACGACGTAGACGAGCATGCGACGCCGCGCGACCGGGACGCCGGACAGATAGGCCGCCTCCTCGGTGCCGCCGATGGCGTAGAGCTCGCGCCCGCCCACCGTGTAGCGGAGATACACGTGCGTGACGACGGCGACGACGATGAAGACCAGGGCAGGTGTCGGCAGCAACCACACGGAACCGCTGCCGAGGGCGTCGAGACCCGGAAGGTTCACAATCAGGGGGGAGCCCTGAGAGAGGTAGAAGGCGACACCACGGGCGATGGTCATCGTCGCCAGGGTCACGATGAAGGGTTGGAGCAGACCCCGGGTGACACCGAGCCCGTTGATGAAACCGAAGTAGGCACCCGCGGCCAAACAGCCCAGGATGAAGCCCGGCATGCCGTAGCCGGAGAAGATCGCGCCGGTCACGCCGGCCACGGCGATCACCGCACCGACGGACAGGTCGATGCCGCCGGCTCCGCTGAGAATCACCAGCGTCTGACCGATGGCGACCAGGCCCACGACCGAGGTGAGCTTCAGAACGGTCTCGAAGTTCCCGGCCGTGAGGAAGGCCGGGGAGACGTAGGTACCGATGACGATGACGCCGACGAGCGCCGGCAGCATGCCGCTCACCCGAAGCAGAGCCATGTAGCGGGTGAGCCGGGACCTGGTGGCCTCGGGCTCGGCGTCGCCGCGCTTGTTCGACAGCGCCGGGGCGGCGCCGGTGCCGGTACTCGTCATGTCAGTTGCTTCCTTGCTGTGTCTGAATGAAGGCGGCAGCCGAGCGGTCGCCGACGGTGCTGGGTGTGGGACTGGTGAACGCGGCGCCGGCACTCTCGGGAGCCTGGACGTCCCCGGCAGGCGGCATGGCCAACCGGAGGATCGCACTCTCGGTCGCCTCAGCCGCCGACAGGGAGCCGGTGATCTTCCCCGCCGCGAGCACGATGATTCGATCCGCGAGGCCAAGGACCTCGAGCATGTCCGAGGAGACGATGACGACCGCGCACCCGGCGTCGGCCAAGGCGCCGATGATCGTGTAGATCTCATGCTTCACCGCCACGTCGATGCCACGGGTCGGCTCGTCGAGAAGGATGATGCTGGGATCTCCGAGCAGGGCCTTGGCCAGGACGACCTTCTGCTGGTTGCCGCCGCTGAGGGTCCGGACGACCGCGTCGAACGTCCGCTCGCGCAGGCCGACCTCTCGAGCGACCTTCGCCGCGGCCTTGCGGCGCTGGCCGGCGCGGATGAAGGAGGCGACGCTCCAACGCTGGAGGTAGGGCAGCGAGATGTTCTCGCTGACCGTGAGTCCGACGACCAGACCCTGCGTCTTGCGCTCCTCCGGGACCAGCACCAGGCCGGCGCGCTTGGCCTGGGACGGGGTGCTGATCTTGACGGGTTTGCCGTCGACGTGGATGTCCATGGTGTCGGGACGGTCGAGGCCGATCAGGCTACGGAGCACCTCGGTCCGACCGGCCCCCATCAACCCGGTCAGCGCCACGATCTCGCCGGCGTTCACGGTGAAGGAGATGTCGTCCAGGACACCGCTACGGCTCAGATTGTCGACGCGCAGGCGCTCCTCGCGGTGGGCCGACCCGTGTCGATCACCGGTGAAGAACCGCTGGATCGAACGACCCACCATCGTCTCCACCAGCACGTCGTCGTCCGGCATCTCACCGGTCCAGCTGGCGACGCGCTCGCCGTCACGCAGGACCGTGACGTCTTCGGACAGCCGACGCAGCTCGGCCATCCGGTGGCTCACGTAGGCCAGAGCGATACCGGACGCCTTGAGGTCGTCGACGACCTCGAAGAGGTGATCTGCCTCGCGGTCGCTCAGCGACGCCGTCGGCTCGTCCAAGATGAGCAGCCGTGCGTCGCGGCTCAGCCCCCGGGCGATCATCGCGAGCTGCTGGACGGCGGGGCTGAACCGCCCGAGCGGTTCTCGCACGTCGACGTGGACTCCCAGTCGATCCAGGAGCTCTCGCGCTCGTGCCTCGCTGTGCCGCGCGTCGACGAACCTCATGCGACTGTGGAAGTCACCCAGGGAGATGTTCTCCGCCACCGAGAGGTTCGGCACGAAGATCAGTTCCTGCGGCACGACGGCGATGCCGAGCGCAAGTGCCTGGTCCGGGCCCGACAACGTCACGGGGGAGCCGTCCACGGCCACCGTTCCGCTGTCGGGCTTGACCACGCCCCCGACAATCTTGATCAGCGTTGACTTGCCGGCGCCGTTCTCACCGACGAACGCGTGGCAGCGGCCGGCGTGCAGATCGACGTCTACACCGCTGAGCGCCTGCACCTGGTCGTACCGCTTGGACACACCACGCAGTGACACAACCGGGGTGGGGCTGCTGATATCCACGCTAGAGCCACGTCCTTCCAAGAATCAACGGGGACCATCGATGAGATGACAGGTCGCCTACTCGGCCGGGAGCTCTCCGAGGGTGCCCCAAGCGGTCTCGAGGGCAGCCGCGGCGTTGTCCTGGGTGATCAGGTCGGCCGGAGCAAGCTCCAGGTTGCGGGGAACGTCCTTGCCCTCGATGGCCATGATCGCGAGGCGCAACGCGACATCACCGTGGAGCGGGGTGTGCGGGGCGACCGCCACGACCTCACCGTCGAGGACCGCCTTGACATCACGCTTGCTGTTGTCGATCGAGTAGATCGGGATGTCGCGGTTCGCCTGCTTGAGGGCATCGATGATGCCGAGCGCGATGGTGGTCGAGTGGACAAAGAAGGCGTCGATGTCCTCCGACTTGGGCGACCCCAGGAACTGCGAGGCGACCTTGAACCCGTCCGCCTCGCTGTAGTCCGTGGGCGAGGTCTTGATGATCTCGATGTCGGGTGCGATCTCCTTCATGCGCTCGCCGAAGTAGAAGTTGCGGACGATCTGCGGCGAGGAGCCGACAGCGCCCGACATCTCGGCGACGGTGCCCTCGCCACCGAGGTCTTCGGCGACCTTGTCAGCCAGCGCGTACGCCTCGGCCTTGTCGTCGAGGAAGACCCAGCTGGTGTAGTCGCTGGTCGCGACGGTGCGTTCCATGCCCACCACGATGTTGCCGTCCTCGTGGAGCCGCTTGACCACGGGCGTCAGCGGAGCGGTCGAGTGCGGGAAGATCAAGATCGCGTCCGGGTCCTGGTTGGCGCAGGTCTCGAGCTGCTGGATCTGCTGCAGGGGGTCGTTGTCGGTGTTGTAGTACTGCACCTTCAGGTTCGGGTGGCGCGCGGCCTCGATCATGACGGAGCTGCGCTGACCTGCCGAGAAGGGGTGCCGCAGGAGTGCCTGCGAGAAGCAGACGTTGTAGTCCTTCGACGGATCGCCGATCGGTCCCTCTGGAACCGGGACGGCGTCGGCGTAGGGAAGGACGATCGACTCCTGGGTGATCGGGTCCGTCACGGGCTGGATGCCGGTGGGCTCGATCACCTCTGCGTCAGCGGGCGCCGACAGATAGGCGTCAATCTCCTCGCTGGATGCCCCCGGCCCGGTGCCCGATGCGCCCGGGGCCTTTGCGCCGCAGGCGCTGGTCAGCAGCAGGGCGCCTCCCAGGAGCACTGCCGCAAACTGTGTACGCGCTCGCCTCAACTGCATGGATCCTCCACTTGAACTTCGGATAGCGGGTCTGCCTGAGCCGGTGCCCAGGCGCCGAGAGTTGAGCGTGAACGACATCTCGCATTATGCAGTTGGCGCACTGTCGCTGCACATGATGAATGATAGCCAGCGGTGGTGTGACGGTCAACACATTGATCACCCTGTAATGACATTTCTTCGAGAGATCGTCGAAACCGTGGGCTTACACCAGTTGTCCGGTGGGCGCCACGACCAGTTCCCAGATCGCCAGCTGCTGGCGCTGCTCGTAGGCGAACCGCATGGCCTCGCCGATGTCCGCGGGCGCGAGTGCGCCGCCTATCTGGTCTCGATAAGCCCGATAGTCCGCCTTGATCTCTTCCGACTCCGTGCTCGAGAGGAGCTCGCTCTCCACCATGCCGGGGGAGATCAGCAGGACCCGAACCCCCAGCGCGGCGACCTCGCGACGCAGACCCTCGGTAATGGCATGAACGGCGTGCTTGGTGGCGCAGTAGACGGTGTGGTTCTCATAGACGTTGCGTCCTGCTGTGGAGCCGAGGTTGATGATCGTCCCGCCGCGCCGCTCGACCATGCGGGGAAGCACGGCGTGCGTCGTGTTCAGCAGCCCCACACAGTTGACCTCGAACTGACGCCGCCAGTCCTCCGGCGACTGGAACCTGACCTCGTTCAGTGCCATGTAGCCGGCGTTGTTGACCAACAGGTCCACCGGGCCGAACTCCGCCTCGGCCTCATCCACGATCGCGGCGTATCCCTCGGCGTCCGCGACGTCGTGCTGTCGACACATGGTGCGGGGCAGGTCGAGATCACGGAGCAGGTCGACGCGACGTGCGGTGAGAAGGAGTGGATAGCCCGCCTTGCTGAAGACCCGGGCGACCCCGGCCCCGATTCCGCTGCTTGCTCCGGTGATGGCCACCAGTGGCTTGGTCATTGGATGGTTCCTCTCGTCGTGACCTGGTTGTTCGCGCGAGGCCGATCGGCATCGCGACGTCGAGGGGGTGTGCGGCGGAGGTCGGCGAGCAGCAGTGCGCAGCACACCCCGATCCCTGCCGCGAACAGGCCCGATGCGGTCAGCGGTGTGACGAGGTCGGCGACGACACCCAGGACCACGATCGGCACGATGGGGCCGAGATAGCCGGCGAGGAGGAACCTCGACGTCAAGGATCCGCGCTCCGCCCCGGCACTCAGAACTGAGACGCGGCGCAAGGAACGTCGAAAGACCACGCCGCAGCCCGCCCCCGCGACGACGGCACCGGCCACGAACGTCCAGGTCTGAGACGCGGCCAACGACGCCGTGGTCACCACCAGACCGAGGGGCACCAGCACCAGTCCGAGGACCGTGGGCGACCCCTCCACGTTGACGACGCTCGTCTGCACCACCGCGGACGCCACGAAGGGACCCGCGATCACCAGGGCTGGGAGCACGCTGGTCACCTCGGCATGCTGGCCCGCGAGGAAGACCGGCGCGAGCGAGGAGAAGTAGCCCAAGGTGGCAAAGACGGTGAAGGCCCCCAAGCACGCCACCCGCAGCTCGTGCCGTGCCCGCACCGACCGTGCGGACGCGCGCGGCGTCGACCCCGATCCAACCCGTCGTCGCTGCCCGTCAGTAGCGAGGACAGCAGCGGTCCCGAATCCGGCCAGGACGATCGCGTAGATCCGGTAGGGCACCGAGAGCGGGGAGGAGGAGAGGCCCAGCGCGAGTGAACCGGCCACCGCACCGACTCCGATGCCACCCAGGTTGGCCAAGGTGGCGACCGTCTCGCCGACGGAGCGGCTCGCCCCGATCCGCGACGGCCACAGATCGAGCAGCTGGGTGGTCGCCGCCAACGAGACCAGGCCGACGGCCATCCCGCTCAGCAGCCGCGCCGTCACCAGACCGGCGAGAGCCGGCGTCGCGAGGAACAGCACGGTCGCAGCTCCAGCTGCCGCGCCTCCACTCGCGAGCGTCACCCGCCGGCCGTAGTGGTCAGACAGCCTCCCGCCGAGCGGCAGAGCGCTTGCGACGCCCACCATGTAAGCCGCGAAGACACACGCGAGCGCGGTGAGCGAAAGGTCCAACCGGCGTTGGTACAGCGGGTACAACGGCGCAGGGATCGCAGCCAGCGCCATCACCGCGATGAACCCGGCACTCACCGCGATCGTGACCACCACAGCGTGTGGGCGGGGCCGGGCCTCGATCGTCACGGTCGACCGTGCACATCTCCAGCGCCGAGGGACGACGCTTCGATCCGCGTGATCTTCGTCAGTCCGTGGGGCGAATCGGGATCGAGCTGTCGAGCCACGGCGGTGTCGTGCGCGGCCCACTGCAATGCCTGAACGGCCAGGAACGGAACCCAGTGGGCCGGTACGTCGGGCAGCCACAGGCTCGTGCCGGCGTGGCCGACCTCCCCCACCCCGACGTACACGGTCGCGGCACCGCGAGCTGAGGCCTGCTCGAGGGCCTGGCCCGCCAGGTGGGCGCCCAGCGGGTCCGCGCCCACGGCGATCACGACGTCGTCACGGCCGACGGAGTTGACGTTGCCGTGCAGGAGCTCGCTCGTCTCCAGGGCCGTGACCATCGTGCAGAGCGTCTCGCGCAGCTTGATGGCGCCCTCTTCGGCCGTCGTCTCCGCGAACCCCTCCCCCGCCAGCAGGAAGCCCCGGCTCCCCGACAGGTCGAGACGGGCCGAGACGTCCTCGTGCTGAGCGACCATGAGCGCCGGAAGCCGGTCTGCCACCGCGTCGAGGAGCTCGGGGCGTGCGGAGGCGGCGATCGCCAGCAGACAGGCCAAGGTGGTGGTGTAGCTCTTCGTGGCCGGAACCGCGATCTCAACCCCCGCCTGGCAGTCGAGGACGTGTTCGGGTCGCTCCACCAGCGCGGCCAACGGAGAGGTGACGGAGTTGGTGACCACGACCAGCTTGGCGCCCGCCTCACGGGCGCGCTGCGCCGCATGCAGGACCTCGACGCTCTCGCCGGACTGCGAGATCGCCACCACCGTCGTACCGCTCATCGACCCGGTCAGCCTTCCCCAGGCCAGCTCGGCGGGCGACAGCAGATAGGCCGGCCTTCCCGTGGCCTGCCGCAGCAGGTGCACGCCGTAGGTGCCGGCGGACCTGGATGAACCACGGCCGATCACCGCGACCGAGCGACTGGTTGCGAGGACCTCGGTCAACTCGGCGGACTGGTTCGCCGCAGCCTGGACGACGCGGTGGACGCGATCGGCCTGTTCGGCCATCTCGGCCCGCATCTGCTGACCACTCATGCCGTCATCTCTCCCGCGTCGTTCGGCCGGTAGGTCACCGGGTTCAGTAGTGGCTGGTTGTCGTAGTAGCGCAGCACCTCTTCGACCGCGGCCACGCCGGTTCGCACGATGGCGTCCGTGGTGGAGGCCCCCGCGTGGGGCGTCAGCACGACCTGCTCCAGCTGCGCCAGGCTCTCAGCCTCCGGAGAGCCTTGGTCGAGGCAGTCGAGCGCGGCCCCGGCGAGGTGACCGTCCTGAAGCACGCGCACCAAGGCGGCCTCGTCGACGATGCGTTCACGAGCGGTGTTGACCAGCACGGCACCCGCGGGCATGGAGCGCAGTTCGTCGTGACCGATGAGGCCGTCGGTCTGCGCCGTCAGCGGGCAGTGGATCGAGACCACCTGGGAGGTCTCGAGCAACTCGGCCAGGCCGACGCGCCGGACGCGCCCCGGAGGCGCCACGGGGTCATAGGCCACGACCTCCATCCCGAGCGCCTCGGCCTTGGCGGCGACGAGAGCACCGACGGCGCCGAGGCCGACCAGTCCGAGTCTGCGCCCACCGAGCTCGAAGCCCGTCGGTCGCAACCACGGACCCTGTCGCGAGGCCCGATCCATCCGAGTCAGCCCACGGCCGAGCACGAACATCAGCCCCAGGGCCAGCTCCGCCACCGACGGCGCGTTCGCGCCTGGCGTGTTGGCGACCCGCACCCCGTGCTCGGCAGCGGCACGCAGGTCCACGTTGTCGACCCCACTCCCGAACCGCACGACCAACTCGAGTTCGGGAAGCGACAGCACGCTCTCGTCGACCTGGTCGAGGCCGAGGATCGCGGTCCGGCATCCCTCGAGCAGCCCCCGAAGCTCGGCAGCCTCGAGCGGACGGTTGAGTGAGGGGTAGCGCGGCACGAGGCCGTGCTCGGTCATCAGCTCGCGATGTGCGCCCTCGGTGTGGCGGAATCCTCGCGGCGTGATCGCAACGTCAGGCATCGGCGACGTACCGTGGGTTGGCCACGACGGTGGGGCCGTCGGTGCCCTCCACCACCCGCACCGGGAAGCCGCGCTTCTCGATCGTGGCGTAGTCATGGCCCGCGTCGCCGATGTAGGAGGCGAAGAAGACCAGCGGCTCGTCACCGACATTGACGCTGCGATGCGCCCAGCCGCCCGGTATGTAGTTCATCGTGCCCGGCGCCATCTCCTGGACGACTGTCTCTCCGCTGGCCGTCGCCATGAGAAGTCGACCGACACCCGACGTCGTGAGATAGATCTCCGACCGGTCGCGAACCTCGTGGAAATGGCCCTTGGTCATGTAGTACTCATCGCCCACCCGACCGGGGTGGAGCCGTGTGGTGCAGGTCTGCAGCTCCGAGTTGAGCTCGGGTACGTCGAGGTTGAACACCTCGTAGACCAGCTCTGACCCGTGACACTCGCGGGCGAAGATGCCGTTGACGTCGTCGAGCGTGCGCGAGACGACCCGCTGCTCAGCAGAGTCGATCGCCCCGGTGAGCAGATCGATTTGGGCGGCGAAGGGTGTAGGCATCCATACTCCTGTGCAGTGGTGATGCGGCGCGCCTGTCAGCGCCGCGCTTGTCAGTGGGGTGTGTGCTCAGCTAGCCGAGAGACTCGCGGCCTCGCGCAGGAACTCCGGGTCCGCCATCGCGGCCGTCAGCACCCGCAGGATCGTGTCCGGCCCGCCGCGCATCGGGTTGATGCGCACGGCGTGCCGCTCCAGACCCGGCATCCCCTTGAGGAACGTGCTCGTCAGGTAGGTGAAGAGAGGCAGCACCTCGGGCTGCGCCTCCTCCCCCACCGACTGGCTGGGCGAGCCGTTGCGCCAGGCCGAACGGACGAAGGCCTCGGCGACGGGTTCGTCGAAGACCACGACGACGCAGCGGATCCCGGGCTGGGCGGCCACCGCCCCGCGGACGAACGGCAGCCTCCCCTCGTGGGCCAGCTCGTTGATCCGGCGTGCCGACTCGTTGACGGTGTCGTTCTGGATGGCCAATGCCACGGGTGCGTAGACCAGCATCCGCAGTGCTGCCATCGCCGCCGGGCCCTGCACCTGACAGCCGGCCGAGGACAGATCCCGGCGGATGGAGGAGACCAGATCGTGAGGGCCGACGACGCAGCCGATCTGGGTGGGCGAGAGCAGCTTGTACAGCGAGAAGGCCGACGCTGTCGCCCCCATCTGCACACCGATCCTGCGCGATCGCATGACGGCGTAGTTGTCGTCGACCAGGATCGCCAGGTCGTCGCCACCGATCCGTCGACCGGACTCGATCACGTCGGTGATCTCGTGAGCGTCGCCGAGCCCTTGCGGGACGTGCTGGACATACAGGCCCGCCGGGGTCACCGCGGCGAGCGTCCGCTCCAGCTCGTCGCGATCGTTGAAGCTCACCTGGTGCAGGTCGAGCCCCATGTGGCTCATGGCCGGACGGGTGGTCTTGTAGGTGTGCTCGCTGTGAAGCACCACCGACTGCCCGGGCTCCAAACCGGCGTTCAGCATCGCCCGGATCGAGCCAGTGCCCGCTCCCTGGACGAGCACTGCCTCGCCGGCTCCGAAGAAGTGCTCCAGGACCTGCTCCACGGCCGCTGTCGAGCGCGGCCGTCCGCCGCCGCCGAAGCCGACGGTCGCGAGCGCCCGCACCTGTCCGTAGTCCTCGGTGAAGATGTCGTCCGAGCCCAGGACCTGCTGGATCGAGTCGACGAGACGAAACTGCGTCCGGGTCGCCTCCTCGAGGGTCATGTGCTCTCGGACGACGGTGTCGGTCAACCGCTCGAGTGCGAGGGCGGCAAGATCAGACGACATCGCGCAGCACCTCCTCGACAGCGGTGATGACGGCGTCCCTGATAGCCGAGACCTCGCTGCGGTCGGCGATCAGCGCTGGGAACAGGGTCACGACGTCGCCAGTTGCCCGGCACATGAACTTGTTGCGCATGCCCGCCGCCGTCACCCGTGAGCCGATCTTCAACGCGGGATCGAACGGCTGCCGGCTGGACTTGTCCTGGACGAGCTCGATGCCGATCAGGAAGCCCTTGCCCCGCACGTCGCCGACGTGCGGATGGCTCTCCCCCCATGCTCGCAGTTCCTCGATCAGCCACTCGCCCTCTCGGCGCACGTTCTCGATCAGCCCCTCGTTCTCGATCGCGTCCAGGACGGCCAGTCCGGCCGCGCAGCTGACGGGGTGGGCGGAGTAGGTGTGACCGGAGACCTTGGCCTGGCCTGCGCCGCCGTCCCCGACCAGGACGTCGGCGACCCGTGCGGAGGCGATCGCGGCACCGAGCGGGACGTAGCCGCCGGTGATGCCCTTGGAGACCGTGATCACGTCGGGGACCACGTCGTAGTGCTCGCTGGCGAAGTAGGCACCGGTCCTGCCGATGCCGGTGAACACCTCGTCGTCGATCCAGAGCAGGTCGTACTTGTCGCAGATCTCGCGGAGCCGACGCAGGTAGTTCGCGGGGGGCGTGAGCACAAACGCGGCCGGGATCGCCTCTGCGAGCACGCCGGCAACGGTGTCAGGACCCTGACGCACCACCTCGTCCTCGATGGCCTGGGCACATGCCTCGCCGTACTCCTCCTCGCTCATCGCCTCGGGGCGGTGGTACGGGTAGCAGGCCTCGAGCTCGACGTAGCCAGGAGCGAGGGGAGAGAACCACGTGCGGAACTCGGCGTTGCTGCTGGCGCTGGCACCCACCAACGTGGTGCCGTGGTAGCTGGTCTTGCGATAGAGGAACTTCACCTTGTCGGGGTTGCCGCGCTGCCGGTGGTAGGAACGGACCAGCTGGGTCGCACTCTCGACGGCCTCCGAGCCGTCGCAGGCGAAGAAGCACATCCTCAGGTCGCCCGGCGTGATCTCGGCCAGCCGTGCGGCCAAGGTGACGGCTGGCTCGTTGACGAAGGTGCGCAGCGAGACCCACTGCAGGTTCCGAATCTGATCGGCCACCGCCTGCGCGACGTCCTCGCGCCCGTGGCCGAGAGTCGCCGCCGCCGACCCGCCGGCGAGAGCGTCGAGGTAGCAGTTCTCATCGATGTCCCACACCTGCATGCCCTGGGCACGGACCGCGATCGGGCCCTGATCGCGCCGGGTCGCCTCCATGGGCACCCCGTGGCGCCATACGTGGGAGATCGCCAGGTCGACCAGTTCTTGCTTGCGGGCGGCCCCCGTTGCGGGAGCCTCATGGAGCGAGGTCATGCGGGTAGCCTCTCGTAACATAGTAATGTCATGACAACTTACACTGAGATTGATGGAAATGAGGACTCGATGCAGTTGAGCCTGGTCCGGCACGGTCTGCCGCAACGGATCGATCCCGGGGTCCTTCCCGCCGGCGTCGCGGCCGACCCAGGTCTCACGGACCTGGGTCGGAAGCAGGCGCGTGCGACCGGGGAGTTCCTGACGTCCGAGCACGTCGTCGCGGTTCATGCATCCCCGGTTCGACGAGCCTGGGAGACCGGCACCACGATCGCGGAGGCGATCGGCCTGAGCGTCGAGGAGTGCGCCGGCGTCGCGGAGTGGGACGCCGACGCGACGTCGTACATTCCCATCGAGGAGCGCATGGCCGACGACGACGGGATGTGGCGTGCCCTCCGGGCCGGACGACTCCCCGACGAGAGCTTCGACGGCGCGCAGTTCCGCCGGGTCGTGGTCGCCGCCGTGGACGAACTGCTCGCCGCCCACGCCGACGCGGCGAGCCACGAGAGCCTCGTGGTGGTGACGCACGCCGGAGTCGTGAACGCGTACGTCGGCCACCTGCTGGAGCGACCCGATCCGTTCTGGCTCCCACTCCCGGTCGCACCCGGGTACTGCTCGATCACGCGGATCGCGGTCGAGGATCGAACGCAGTCGGTCCGGGTGGTCTCCGTCAACGAGACGGCGCACGTGCGCGACCTTCTCCCCCTGCGTGGGCCGACCACAGTCCTCAACGCTCCGCGATGACGGCGCGGTAGCGCTTGGCTCGGGCCACGAGGCCGTCCAGTTCACCGTTCTCGACGGCTTCTCGCGGGACCAGGTCCGAGCCCGCGAACGCAGCCACCGCCCCGGCAGCGAGGAACGCAGCGACGTTGTCGACCGACACCCCTCCCGACGGCACCAAGGGCACCTCGGGAAAGGGACCGCGCAGATCCCGCAGGTAGCGAGGGCCCCCCAGACCGGCGGGGAACAGCTTCACCACTGCGGATCCGGCGCGGACAGCGGCCATGACCTCGGACGGGGTGTAGGCGCCCAGCACGAACGGAATCCCCGCCTCGCGACACGGGCCCACCACATCCAGGGCCAACCCCGGTGAGACCACGAACTGTGCACCGGCGCTGATGACCCGTTCGGCCTCGGCAGCCGTCGTGACCGTGCCTGCTCCGACGAAGGCGTCGACCACCCCACGAGCCTCGGCCATGGCCTCGACCGCGTCGGGAAGGGTCAACGTGAACTCGACGCAGCGGATCCCGGCGGTGGCAAGCGCGCGGGTCAACGCCGCGGGGTCGCTCACCTCTCGTCCCCGCAGGACCGCGGCGATGCGGTCCTCGGCCAAGATGGTGGCAAGGGACTCGTCGCCGGTCGTCCGTGCGCTGCTCATGAGCGGCTTCCGACCGCTGCGGGGAGGAGGTCGCCTCCGAGCTCGAATCCGCCTCGGTCGAAGACGCCGACCACGGAGGGCGTGGAGTCGGCCCCCTCGATGACCGCGACGAAGCACCGACTGACGAACACCTGGGCCCGGAAGGCGTAGACGACAGTGTCACCGACGTGGACGGCGCGACGATCGGAGGCGTCCACCCGCAGGTTCCCGTAGTAGTCGATGGCCTCCGGCGGATCGAGCTCGACGCGCGCCTCGACCGGGTGGTGCGAACCCCGCCCGAAGATCAGTGCCTTCGCGGCGCGCGAACGCGGATAGAAGCCGCCTCCCAGCGTGAACACGGTGTCCCCCAGGTCGTGCGTCACCTCTGAGACATAGATCATGGCGGGCACTTCGGGTTCGTCACTGACGGCGTGCAGCGGTGTCTGCCCGGTCAGGCAGCTACCCGGCTCGACGTGCGTGGCGCCGGCGTCCGCCAACATCCCCACGGTGGCTGACGACGATGCGCTCGGGGCGTTGAGGACCGAGACATCGAGTCCCGCGTCACGCAGCCGCCCGAGAGCATCGGACATGGTGGCGACATTCGAGGTCAGTTCGAACGCCCCCGTGCCCTCGTTGAACAACACACACGGGAAGGACGTCACGCCGGCCACCTCGATGCCGGGCAGGTCCTGGACGTGCGAGGCAACCTCGACGATGCGTTCGGTCGGAACGCCGCCGCGCTGGGCGGCGTAGTAGGTGTCGCCGTCACGGTGGACCCGCAGCAGCACGGACTGCTCAACGCCGAGTTCGACGGCGGCCCGTGAGAGCTGCTCGGCCTGTTCGAGGCCGAACACGGTGATGAACTGCGGCTGCATCTCCAGGGCCAGTCGCATCTCCCCGACCGGGACCTGAGTGAGATGGCCGAGATGCCCGATGAGCAGGCCACGGGAGTGCAACAGCCGGGCCTCTTCGAACTCGACGGCGACGACGCGCTCGATGCCGTTGCGGGCAACGGCCTGCGCCACCAGGGGGTTTCTACCGAACTGCTTGGTCATCTGGTAGCTCACGAGGCCGTGCGCATTCGCTGCGGTGGACACCGTTCGTGCGTTGGCGGCCACGGTGTCGATGTCGATCACGTAGCAGTTGGACGGGATTCTGCCCGCGCGGTGCAGATCGACGGCCGCCTCGATCAGAAGAGGGTTACGCCGTCGGGTCACGTCTAGGAACATGAGATCTCCTTGAAGAAAGAGGTGCCGGAGCTCGTCGCGGCGAGGTCGAGCCATTGGGCGGCCGTCGCGCCGATGTCGGCCAGCGATCCACGGGTGCCGAGGCTGCACGGCTCCACGGCAGGCCCGTACGCGATCGCCGGGGTGAACTCGCGCGTGTGCTGGCTGTGTCCGATCGTCGGGTCGTTGCCGTGGTCGCCGGTGATGAAGAGGACGTCCTCGATGCTCAGCTGCGCGATCAGCTCGGGAAGTCGCTGGTCGACCACGGCAAGCATCCGGGCGAAGCGCGCCGTGTTCTGCTCGTGCCCGGCCAGGTCGGTCTCCTGCACGTTGGCCACGATCAACCCGCGCTCCATCCGAGCGAGCTCCTCGATCGTGCGAGCTAGGACCTCCTCGGTGGCGATCAGATTCTCGCTGCGCGCACCCGCGCACTGGACGACGTCGGCCGCCTTGCCCAACAGCAGCACGTCGAGTCCGGCCGCCTGCGCGAGCGTGGGCAGTTGACGTGAGGTGTCGACGGCCACGCCAAGATGGCGCACTTCGTAGTGCTCGTCATAGACGCCGAGCGCGGGCGTGTCCACGCCGATCTGCCCGGGATCACGCTCGACGAGATGCTGTCGCATCTCCTCCACGCCATACCCCCGGCCGCCGACCACAATGACACGCGGGACCTGCACGGCGTTGCGTACGACGTAGCCGATCTCGGTCAAGCGGTCGAAGGAGATGTCGTCGAGCGAGGCAGTGAGGTTGATGTTGAGACGGGCCCGCGCCTCGACGTTGTCATGCACCAGGACACAACCCTCCACCAGGATCGGGGAGCCGGCGCCCTCGATGTCCTCACAGCGCAGTCCCGCATCCTGCAGAGCCGTCCAGACCGTGTCCCGCACCTCGCAGAGCAGCATGAGCTCGACGGCCTCGAGGCCGCCGCCCATGATCTCCTGGTGCCCCATGAAGGTGTCGGCACCTGGGTAGTCAAGGCGGCACCTGCCGAACGCGGCAGTGGGCGCCTTGACCGCTGGCACACCCCGCACGTCGCTCAGATGGCCCAGTCCGAGCTGCGCCAGGTTGGGAAGGTCGAGCGGACCCTCGACGCGGTCGATGTTGCGCAGCGTGTTCGCGCCCGCGTCCTCGTTCGGACGGTCCGGCATCTCGCCGACGCCGAAGCCGTCGAGGACGAGGATCACGACACGGCGCCCAGAGCCCTTCTTCACCGCTTCAGCACCAATGACGTCAGGTGCAGCGTCATGTACAGGATCTCCGTCTCGGGCACCTCGCGGCCCAGCACCTCGGAGGCCTCCTGCATCAACCGCGCGACGGCGTCCCGCTCGTCGACGCGCCCGGCGAGCTCCCTCTCCAGGGACTCAGACACGGGCGCCGCGACCTCGCCGCGGTTGAGGCGCGTCAACGCCATCGCGAGATGGGTCACCATGAGCGCGCCGGATTCCTCGTCCAGCTCGAGCTCGAACTGGACGGCCAGCTCCGCCACCATGAACTCGGTGAGCCGCCGCGCGAGCGGTGTGATCTGGTGGGCCTCCTCCAACAGGTCGAGCCGCTCCTGGAACATGGCCTCGACCGTGGGCGCCGGGAGTGAGTCACGCACGGGTGCTCCCCTCACTCGACACGTCCGCCGGCCGGGTCAGGATCGTCGAGATGATCAGTGGGATCGCGCTGCGCGACTGCTCGTAAGGGAAGCCGAAGGCGACTTTCCCCTCCTCCAGGAGCGCAGCGATCTTGTCCGGATCCGCTGCGATGCCCGGGGCTCCGGCAATGCCCACCCGGCTGGCGCCGAGCAGCGCAGTAGCAGCGGCGAGAGCCCCTCCACCCCCGGACCAGCACGTGCCGAGGTAGTAGTCGGCCTGGCCCTTCTTGACCAGCCTGGCGCCCTGCATGTCGGTCACGGCCACGGCGTCGATCCGCCCGTCACCGGCCTCGCGCGCCAGCTGCGCCATCGTCTCGGCGTCGACGCCGGCCGCGACGACCCGGATCTTCCTTGTGTCGGTCACCTGTGTCGTTCCTTCTCGCTTGCAAACATGAAATGGGCAGGGCAGTCCCGGCTCTGGCGGCCGGTCGAGGGTGTGATCACGTATCGTGTGGTCCGCATGGCAGGACATCGTGATCTAACCCGGAGGAAATGGTCATGACCTCGGCACGCAGGGGCACCATCCGGCGAGACATCAACTTGCCTTACTACGAACAGCTCAAGCACCTGATCCTCCAGCAGATCCAGGACGACGGCCTGCGACCGGGCGACCTCCTGCCCAGTGAGGCCGAGGTCGGCGAACGCTATGGCGTGTCGCGCACCGTCGTGCGCCAGGCGATCGGGGAGCTGGCGGCGGCAGGCGTCCTGTCCCGCCGCCGCGGCAAGGGCACGTTCGTCAGCGAGCACAAGATCCGCGAGCAGTTCATGGAGAGCACCGTCGGCTTCTTCGAGGACCTCACCGGGCAGGGCCACGAGGTGCTCAGCGAGGTCATCAGCGTGGGTCTCGTCCGCCCCGCGTCGCACGTCGCGACCACCATGGAGCTCCCCGACGACCACCGCGTGATCGAGGTCGTCCGCCTGCGCCGAGTCGATGAGATGGTCGTCGCCCTGGTCAAGTCCTACATCAACTCCGACAGCGAGGAACTTCTCGACCACCTCCGCAGCGAGGACCTCGCACACGCGTCCCTCTACCGGATCCTGGAGAACACCTGGGGGCTGCGCATCGAGTCCGGCAAGCGTTCGCTGGAGGCGACCAAGGCCGAGGGGATGCTTGCTCGGCTGCTGGAGGTGGGCGCCGGTGACCCCGTGCTCTACATCGAGTCCGTCGGTCGCGACGAGCAGGGGGAGGTCGTGGAGTACTTCCAAGCCTGGCACCGCGCCGACCGGAGCCGGCTCGAGATCAGCGTCGTCAGGCATCAGTCCGGCCTGACGAGCACCCTCGCCTAGCGGAGTGCACCTCACCGCTGGGTCGACTCTACGAGTCGCAGGTTCTCAGCGATGTCGCCGAGCATGGCGAACGTGGCCGGGGTCATCGGCACGTCGAAGACCTCACTGATGACCTCGGTCCACCCATGGAGGAAGTAGCGCCATCCGTCGACCGCGACGACGCCGTCGGAGACCACCTGCCGGCGGGCCTGCTTGAGGAAGGTCAGGTCACCTCGATAGTTGAGGTCCCAGGCGAGTGCCTGCGGCGGGAAACGCACGGCGTCACCCAGGGGCGAGCCTGGCAGGTCCTTCCCCAGGCCCGTGGCGTTGATGACGAGGGTGCCCGGCCGACTGGTCGCGACCAGCTGGTCGGAGGCGTCGGACTCGCTCACCTGGTGTGTCTCGACCACCGTGTCGGTGCCGACCTGCGCGCACACCTCGCGGATGAGTTGAAGTCGTTCCGGTCTGCGGTCGGTGATCACCAGTCGTTGTGGTGCGTCCCGCCGAGAGACCAGGTGCACCGCGATGGCCAGGCTGGCCCCACCGGCACCGAGCATGACGACGTCGCGGGGCAGCTTGGCATGCGCGGCGACACCTAGCAGGTGATCGATGGCCAACCCGCCGGTCAGCACGTCCTTGGCAGATCCACGGATGCCTCCCTCCGTCACCACCACGCACGACACCTCCCGACACAGCTGAGCCGCCGCGTCGAGGCTGCCGAACAGGTCGGCTGCTTGCTCGAAGACGTTCGACTTGTGGGTGGTGACGAGGGCGCCGCGCGACCCGGTCGTGGACGCCACTGTCTCGACGGCTCGACGCGTCTCCTCCGAGGTGGCGGCGAGCGGAACGTCGATCCCACGCAGTTCCGCGTCGAGGCTGAGCGCGGCGGCCCACCGCGGGAACAGCGCCATGATGCTCGAGGACGCCGTGGAGACGCCCACGAAGAACAGCACGTCGCGTTCGTTCGAACCGATGCGATCAATCGCGGGGAGATCGTTCATCCTGTCGGCCTCCTAAGGTTATCATGACATTATGATAACCCCCTCGGCTGGTCAAGCATCCCCGACGATTCGGGACCGATTCATTCGAACCGTGCGCGGTGATGTCGCTCCCGACGCACTCGGGATGACCCTGTGCCACGAGCACCTGTACACCCGGCCCTCGCTGCGACTGCAGGACGGGGGGGACATGGTTCTCGACGACGAGCAGCGCAGCGTGGATGAGCTCGCCCTGTTCGTGCAGGCGGGGGGCTCGGGGCTGATCGAGCTGACAGTGCCGGAGTTCGGCCGCGACGTCGCCGCCTTGCGACGCATCTCCGAGGCGTCGGGGGTGCATGTGGTGGCCACCACCGGTCACGTCTCGGAGGACTACTGGGCCGAGGCCCTCGACGTGCCGGCGATGTCGGAGGAGCAGATCGTCGAGGAGATGGTCCGCGATCTGACCCACGGCTGCGACGGCACCAACATCCGTGCGGGCATCATCAAGGCTGGGAGCTCTCTCGACGAGGTCTCGCCCACCGAACGACGAGTCCTTCGAGCCGCGGCCAAGGCACAGCGGATCACTGGCGCTCCGATCACCACGCACACCACGGCCGGGACGATGGCCGCCGAACAGGCATCGATCCTCCTCGACGCCGGTGCCGACCCACAACGGGTCTGCCTGGGCCACCTCGACCGTCGGATGGCCTACGAGGAGCATCGTGCGCTGGCAGCCGACGGCTTCTTTCTCGGCTACGACTGCTTCTCCAAGGACTGGTACGAGCCCGACTCGGCCCGCGTCGACAGCATCATGCGCTTGGTCCGCAGCGGATTCGGGGGTCAACTGTGCCTATCGGGGGACCTGGCTCGCCGCAGCCAGCGCGTGTCGTGGGGTGGAGGTCCCGGCTACACCTTCGTGCCGTGGCGCGTCCTGCCCTGGCTGCGGCGCGAGGGCGCCACCGAGGAGGACGTCCACCAGATCATGGTGGGCAACCCGCGACGTCTGCTCACCTGGTAGGGCGGCTATGGCAGCGCCAACCCGACCAGAGCGAGAGCGTTGACGAAGAGCCCCACGCCCAGCGCGGCGACGACGCCCACAGACATGGGCATGACCGGGTTGCTCTTGCGCGCATTGAGGAACCACGCGCCGATGACGACTCCCACGCCCCACCCACCCGCGAGGTGGGAGGCCGCGAGCGCACCACCGATCAGGCATCCGATCTCCATGACTTGGAAGATCGCGGTACGGACCACATCTGCCAAGGTACGGATCTGAGGCACGCGCTCCACCAGTGTGACGACCGAGCGGAGGGCCAGGAGCTCGACCAGCCGCAGCACGCCACACGCGATGGCCGCTGCCCATGGGTTCGGCATGAGGAGGGCGACGACGACCTCGAGGAACGTGCCTGTCGCCATACAGCCGGTCATCGTCGCCGTCGTGAACTTCATCGGGATGTAGGAGAACGCCCAGACCGCCATGACGAGCGCCGCCGGGACAGCGAGTCCCTGGGAGTACAGGACGCCGGAGACCGGGTCCTTGGCCATGACACCCCCGTTGTATGCGGCGCCCATGAGCATCGACAACGCGATCAGCGGAACCGCGGCGGAACGGATGCGCTTGACGTTGGCCGCGAACTCGTCGTCGTCCTCCTCCTCGTCGTCGTCGAGCACCGCCCAGTCCGGCTCATCGCCCCGGCTCACGGTCACTGACGTGGCCGCCCTGACCTCCATGACCAGGAAGACCACCATGGCCAGCGCGATGACGGCGAAGCCGAACGCCGACGGCACGGGCCACGCCAGCTCGCCCGCCACGGCCCACACGACCGAGGCCAGCACCAGCACGATGGCCGCCTTGCGGTAGCCGAAGTGATAGGCGATCGGCAACAGCACGAGCAGGAAGTAAGCGTCCGCGGCGGGTACGGCGAAGAGCGCGGTGACATCGAACATGTCGATCGGCAGACGCTGCATCAGCTCGGCGAGCCCACGAAGCACTACGGCCACCGCGACGCCCCACAGGGCTCCGAAGGAGCCGGCGACGAGGACACCACCGAGGGCCCGGCCGGATCGGTACCACCTCACGTCCAGGCGGCCGCGGGTCGAGACTCCGATCCAGTCGGTCGCCATGAAGATCATGTAGACCAACGGAATGACCGCACCCAGCGAGAACGGGATGCCGAAGGCCCAGAAGAAGCCCCAGCCCAGCCGGAACGACGTGCGTCCGACGTCGCGGTGCTCGAGGTTGCCGAGGCGATAGTCGCGCATGACGGGCCGCAGCCCGTCGTGGAAGACACTGACGCTCCGGTGCGCCAAGATGGCGGAGAGAGCACCGATCGAGCCGAGCAGCAGCATCGATCCGACGAACGGCGGCGGGAGGATCACGTCGGTCCCGAAGGTCATGGCGGTGGCTTCCTGAGTCGCGACACCCGCACGCCGGGAGTCTGGGGAGGTGCGGCCGCGGCCCGGGGGCCACGCCGCAGGGGCGACGGCGGCGCGGAGGCCCACCCGGCGACCTGGCGACCGGTCTCCTCCGCGCCGCGCCCCGTGAGGTCAGACGAGTTCGCGCATGCAGGCGGCGACTTCGAGGATGTCAGCGTTGTATCCGACATCGGCGATGCCGAAGATCGGGGCCGTCGGGTCGGTGTTGACCGCGACGACCATCTTGCTGTCCTTCATGCCGGCCACGTGCTGGAGCGCACCCGAGATGCCGAAGGCCACGTAGACCTTCGGCTTGACTGTCACGCCGGTCTGACCGACCTGATGAGCGGAGGGCAGCCACCCCACGTCGACCAGGGGGCGCGACGAGCCGAGCAGCACGCCCATGGACTGGGCCAGCTCCGAGAACAGCGCGATGTTCTCCTCAGCGCCGACGCCACGACCGATCGCGAAGATGACGTCCGCCTGCGTGAGATCGACGCCCGGGGCGGGAAGCACGTATTCCCGATGCCGGACGCGGCTCTCGCCGACTCGCGGCACCTCTAGGGTCTCGACCGCAGCAGCACTGCCCGCGTCTCCGGCCCCCGCCCACACGCCTGGCCGCACCAGCACGATCGCCGGAACGCCGGACGCGAGCTCGAGCTCGGCGTGGACCTTGCCTGCGTACATCGATCGAACCGCCACCAGTGTGCCGTCGTCCCCGCGCGCGAGCGAGATCGCATCGGCGACGTACGCCGCGTCGAGCTCCTCGGCGACCGCGGGGGCATAGGACGCGGAGCGGATGGACCAGGCGAGCAGGACGGTGTCGGGCGAGACGTGGTCGATGAGCACTCGGACCGAGTGGGCGCGCTGCTCGTGGTCGAAGTCGCCGGTTCCTGAGCCACCATCGACACGCACGACCAGGTCCACCCCGTCCATGAGCGCCGCCGCCTCCTCGAGGCCCGGTTCGATGATCCCGACCACGACCCGACCACCGATCGTGCGTGCCGCAGTCACGAGCTCCTTGGTCGCCTCGGTCAGCTCGCCGTCGAGCTGCTCTGCCACTACCAGAATTGCGTTCATCGCCTTGCCTCCTGCACGATCTCGATGATGCGGGCCGCAACCTCGCTCGGGCTGCTCTGCTCGACATGGGTGACGCGGCCCTGGTCGAGCGTCGGCTGGTACATCCTGCGGACCATGACCCGAGGCGCCGTCGCGGCATCCTCGACGACCTCCACCTGGGCCTTCTTGGCCCGCATCATTCCCTTGAAGGTTCCGTATCGCGGCTCGTTCAGGCCGGTCTGCACGGTAAGGACGGCGGGCCGCTCGACCTCGACGATCTCGGCGAGGCCACCCTCGAACTCGCGGTGCGCCACGAGGCCGTCTCCGGCCAGCTCCACCTGGGTGACCACGCAGACACTCGGCATCCGCAACGCCGAGGCCAGCGCCGGTCCCGTCGACTGCTGAGCCGCGTCGCTGGACTGGACACCACACAGGATCAGGTCGGGCTGCACCTGCCTGGCGGCCACCGCGAGCCGGCGCGCGACGTGGATCGGATCGGCGGCTTCGTCGGCCGCGAGAGGCACCCGCACCGCGCGATCCGCACCCATCGCAATGCAGCGCCGCAGCGCTTCCTCGGACCCGTCCTCGCCGGCGGTGACGACGACGACCTCGCCCTCACCGCTCTCATCACGCAGGCGGAGCGCTTCCTCCACCGCGTAGTTGTCAGCTTCGTTGACCTCGTGGGTCAAGAAGGCTGGATCGACACCCTGACCGGAGGCGAGGAACTCCACGAAGCTCGGAACCTCACCGGCTTGTTTGACACACACCATGATTCTCAAGTGAACCGTCCTGGCAGAACCGACATGTACGAATGATGCTGGTGCAACATATGCATCAGCAGCGTGAATGTTGCATACTATGAAGGCGGTGTCAATCAACATCTCGCATTGACCAACCTCATCCACGGCCTCTATGGTCGTTGCATTATGTGCGCAGGCACTGCATATATTGCACAGATGGGAGAGGTTCATGGTTGACCTCGGCACAACTGACAGGGCTGCTGCGTGAGCGCCGCGACCGTCATGACCTGGAGCGACCTGGAGAGCTGGGCTGCGACCGTGCTCACGAGGTCCGGCCTCCGGGACCACGATGCCGCCACCGTGGCGGCCAGCTTGATGTTTGCGGAGTCGCGCGGCATCGGAACCCATGGGCTCATCCGACTCTCGACCTACGTCGAGCGCATCACTGCAGGTGGCATCAACAGCGCGGCCACCGTCTCCATCGCGGCGGACCTCAAGGCACTGACCGTCCTGGATGCGGATCACGCTCCGGGGGCGAGCTCAGGTATGGTTGCCGTCGCCCTGGTGATCGAGCGGGCCCGCGAGTTCGGGGTGGCCTGCGCGGTGGCTCGCAACGCGAACCACTTCGGGGCATCGGGATACTTCACCAACCAGATCGCCGACGCCGGTCTGCTCGGACTTGCGTTGTGCAACACTGAACCGGTCATGTGCGCGCCCTCAGGTGGGTCGCCGGTCCTCGGGACCAACCCGATCGCCGTTGCGCTGCCCATCGACCGCGGCGAGCGACCCCAGCTCGACATGGCCACGACCACGGTCAGCCAGGGAAAGCTGCTGGTGGCCCAGCAGGCCGACGAGGCGATCCCGCTGGGTTGGGCCGTTGACCCCGCCGGGCGGGAGACCACCTCTGCCTCGGCAGGGCTGGCAGGTGCGCTGCTCCCCAGTGGCGGACCCAAGGGCTTCGGCCTGGCCTTCGCAGTCGACGCCATCCTCGCTCTCGGTGGCGCCAACGTCAGCACCGATGTTGCGCCGCTCAACGGCGACCCCGGCACACCCCAGCGTCTGGGTCACTTCTTCCTCGCGATCCGCCCGGACGCCGACGGGACCCTGGACGACTACCGCCGACGCATCATGGGCCTGGTCCAGGACATCCACAGCAGCGGTACGCCCGGTGCAACGGTGCGCCCTCTCGTGCCCGGTGAGCCCGAACTGCAACGCGAGCGCGCCATGAACGGCGTCCTTGCGATCTCAGGGCCGGCCCTGCAGGCGATGGAGAGCCTCGCGTCGGCCTGGCACGTCCCGTTGCCCGCCCACGCCGGCCCCGGCGTCCAACCACCCAGGTTCTGACGCACCCACCGCGCAGCGGACGTGCCCGGAGGGTGCAGTCCGCTCGTTCAGCCCATACTCACGAGAGGCATCAGCATGACCAGCATCGAGTCAGTCCAGACGGAGCGCTTCACCGTCCCCCTCGACACGACATTCAGCGACAGTACTCACGGGAGCATCCCGCACTTCGAGTTCGTCACGGTCCGGGTGCGTGACACCGACGGCGCGGAAGGCATGGGCTACACCTATGCGGTGAACTCGGGCGCTGCTGCCTTCGACGCGCTCATCACCGGATATCTCGAAGAGGTGCTGGTGGGGCAGGATCCTGACTGCGTCGAGAAGCTCTGGCAGGACATGTGGTGGAAGGTCCACTACTCCGGCCGTGGTGGTCACGCGACCTCCGCCATCTCCGCGGTCGACATCGCCTTGTGGGACCTCCGTGCCCGCCGCGCCAACATGCCGCTGTGGCGGATGCTCGGAGGCTTCGACCCTCGCGTGAAGGTGTATGCGGGCGGCATCGACCTCGACTTCTCACTCCCCCAACTCCTGGACCAGGCCGACGCCTTCGTCGCTGCGGGTCACCGAGCCATCAAGATGAAGGCTGGGCGCCCCCACCTGCGCGAAGACATCGAGCGTGTCCGCGCCATGCGCGAACACCTCGGAGACGACTTCCCGCTGATGGTGGACGCCAACATGCGGTGGAGCGTTGACGAGGCCATCCGGGCCGCGCGCCACCTGGAGGAGTTCAACCTGCTGTGGCTCGAGGAGCCTACGATCCCTGACGACATCGCTGGCCACGTTCGCGTGGTGCGCGAAGGTCGCACACCGGTCGCGACCGGCGAGAACATGCACACGCTCTACGAGTTCCAGACGATGATCAGCGCCGGCGGAGTCACCTATCCCGAGCCCGACATCACCAACTGCGGAGGCGTGACCATCTTCCGCAAGATCGGCAACGTCGCCGAGGCTCACAACCTGCCGCTGACATCCCACGGCGCGCACGACGTCACCGTCCAGGTCCTGGCCGCCGCACCCAACTGCAGCATCATGGAGGTCCACGGATTCTCCCTGGATCACTACGTGGCGAACCCGATGGTCATCGACGAGGGCTACACCACTGCTCCCGAGCGTCCCGGTCACGGCATCGACCTGGACTGGGAACGGCTGGGGACCTTCAAGGTCTGACGCTCTGCCGGTCGGGTGCCGGTCGGGTGCCGGTCGGGTGCCGGTCGACGGGTGCCGGTCGGGTGCCGGGACATCGTCGACGCCCCGATCGGCTCCGCGCTGGGTGGTGAGCCCGTCCGCGTTCATGCCTGCGTCGGGGGACGGGGTCGCGAGGGTCGGCCTCGACATGCGGTGCCGAACGCGACGGCGAACGAGGCGGACGCTGACGAAACTCACCGTCGCCGGGCACCGCGCCCGGCGGCGGTCGCGGTCCACGTCTCACGACGGGGAGGGTTCGCGCTGCAACGCCAGCGCACGGATCCGCCGTCGGGCGCATCGCCCAACGCGCGGTCGCACTGGCTGTGATGCCCCGCCAGGTTGCTCAGCCTGGCCATGGGTGCGGGCGTCCCGATTGCTAGTGGCGCCGGTGGTGGTTGTACTGAGGGGCTCATGCGCGCAGAGCGGTGATTCGGGCTGATTCGGAGTTGTCGAGCTTCTTGAAGGCCGAGTCCTCGGCCCCAAGGTGCGGTAGACGCTCGATCTTCGCGTTGGTCTCGGGTCGGTCGGCCCGAGTCCTCTTCGGCGTGATGGCCCGGCTCGGCGCAGGTGGTGCGCCACATGTTCGACTTGGAGCAGGAGCCGTTGTCGCTGAGCGCGCCGTGGACCATGACGCCTCGGTCTGCGAACCAGGCGACCGCATTGCACACCACGTCGGTGGCTGTCCCTCGGTTCCATCGTCGCTGGCCCCGACCGAGGCCACGCGTGAGTGGTCGTCGCGCGGTTCTTCCACTCTGCTGCTGACCGACGTGGCGCCAACCCTCACCGTCGGGATTGCGACCAGGCCTCTTCAACTCGACGTGGATCGGGTCGCCAGTGTGCTCGTATTCGTAGCGTCGGATACGGCGTGTTGAGCCGGTCGCCGATCTCGACCGGACCGAGTCGCTGCGTCCAGCGCTGGTGCACGATCCTGCGCGCCCCAGACAGCTCCACCCCACACCGGGAGGCCCTCACCCATCGGAAGATCAGACCGTGTCGCCGCAGGATCTCGACCAACGTGCCTGGTCATCACAACCAGGCGTGGTCAGCCGGCCTTGGTCGCTTGTTCGCCCTTCACCGACGCGAGCAGCATCTGCGCGACGTCGAGGACCTCGACCTCCTCGCGGGCCTCGCCCGCGGCCTGCTGGGCGGTCAGGCCGTCGGAGAGCATGACGCGGCAGAAGGGGCAGCCCA
>NZ_JAOPWY010000067.1 GCF_025965415.1 Nocardioides sp. | reverse complement strand
CTGTCGGCGGCGGGCGGGCGGTGCCCGGCACCGGTGTCACGACCTCGCCGTGACACCTGTCATCTGCACGCGCTCCGCCCCGCACCTGCCCCGCACCTGACCCGAACCCCGGGCAACTGCACCGAACGCGCACTCCCGCCCCCACTGGTGGGGGCGGGAGTGCGAGGAACGACCCGTTACCGCGATCGAGCGCCGGCTCCGGGGTGCGACGGATCAGGACGGATCAGAAGGACGCCTCGTCGAGGTCCATCAGGTCGAGGTCGATCGACTCGGCGATGGCGCGCTCGGCGCTGACCTTCGGCAGGTTGGTCTGGGCGAAGAACTGCGCGGCCGCGACCTTGCCGGCGTAGAACGTCTGGTCCTTCTCCGACACCTCGCCGGCGAGCTTGCCCAGGGCCACGTCGGCCTGGCGGAGCAGCAGCCAGGCGCAGACGACGTCGCCGAGCACCATCAGCAGGCGGGAGGTGTTGAGCCCCACCTTGTAGATGTTGCGCAGCTCGTCGGCCGACGACATCAGGTCGTTGATCATGTGACCGACGATGGCGTTGGCGTCCTCGAGCGCGGTGGCGAGCAGGGCCCGCTCGTTCTTGAGGCGACCGTTGCCGGCCTCGGAGGCGACGAAGCCCTCGATCTCCTTCGCCAGGTGGCCCAGCGCCCTGCCCTGGTCCTTGACGATCTTGCGGAAGAAGAAGTCCTGGCCCTGGATCGCGGTCGTGCCCTCGTAGAGGGTGTCGATCTTGGCGTCGCGGACGTACTGCTCGATCGGGTACTCCTGCAGGAAGCCGGAGCCGCCGAAGGTCTGCAGCGACTCGGTGCCCAGGAGCACCCAGGAGCGCTCGGAGCCGTAGCCCTTGACGATCGGCAGGAGCAGGTCGTTGACGGCCGCGGCCAGGCGCGCCTCGTCGGTGTCCGTGGTGCCCTCGTGCTCGGCGACCATCACCTGGTCCTGCCAGGTGGCGGTGTAGAGCACCAGCGCGCGCATCGCCTCGGCGAAGGACTTCTGCGTCATCAGCGACCGGCGTACGTCGGGGTGGTGGGTGATCGTCACGCGAGGCGCCGTCTTGTCGGCGGCCTGGGTGAGGTCGGCGCCCTGGACCCGCTCCTTGGCGTAGTCGAGGGCGTTGAGGTAGCCGGTCGACAGGGTGGCGATGGCCTTCGTGCCGACCATCATCCGGGCGTTCTCGATGACCTGGAACATCTGCGCGATGCCGTCGTGGACCTCGCCGAGGAGCCAGCCCTTGGCCGGCTCGCCGCCGCCGACCTGCGGGTCGCCGAAGGTGACCTCGCAGGTGTTGGAGACCTTGATGCCCATCTTGTGCTCGACGTTGGTGACGTAGACGCCATTGCGCTCGCCGGTCAGCTCGCCGGTCTCGAGGTCGAAGTGCTGTTCGGGCATCCAGAAGAGCGACAGGCCCTTGGTGCCCGGGCCGCCCGCGCCCTCGACGCCCTCGGGGCGCGCGAGCACGAGGTGCATGATGTTCTCGCTCATGTCGTGGGTCGCGCTGGTGATGAAGCGCTTGACCCCCGTGATGTTCCACGAGCCGTCGTCGTTGGCGACGGCCTTGGCGCGGCCGGCACCCACGTCGGAGCCGGCGTCGGGCTCGGTGAGGACCATGGTGCAGCCCCACTGGCGGTCGACCATGTACTGGGCGACCTGCTTGTCGCGGTCGTTGCCGTTGCGGTGCACCACGTTGGCGAACGCGGGACCCGCGGCGTACATCCAGACCGGCGCGTTGGCGCCGAGCACCATCTCGCCGATCGCCCAGATCAGCGAGGAGGGCGCGGGCGTGCCGCCCATCTCCTCGAAGACCTGCAGGCGCCAGAACTCGGAGTCCATCCAGGCCTGGTAGGAGGCCTTGAAGGCCGGGCTCACCGGGGCCGTGTGGGTCGCGGGATCGAAGACCGGCGGGTTGCGGTCGCTCTCCTCGTAGGACGACGCGAGGTCCTCGCGGGAGAGGCGCTCGACCTCGCGCAGGATCTCGCGCGCGCTCTCGCCGTCGATCTCGCCGAAGGGACCGGTGCCGAGCACCTCGTCCCGCCCGAGCACCTCGAAGAGGTTGAACTCGATGTCGCGGAGGTTGGTCTTGTAGTGGCTCACGGCTTCCACCTGTTCCGTTGCGGGTCTGGGGCGAGTGCGTGGGCTACTCGCCAGTAACAAATGATGCCTCGCGACCGCGCCTCGCGCAACACGAACTCCGGATGTCGCCGGTCACAGACGCATGCCGGACTCGCCGGGCGGGCTGACGGATTTGTCTATCACCGCGAGTATGTCTAGTCTTTCACCCGACAAACCACAGTCGCGCGACCTTGTACGTGACCTAGCCTGAAAGGAGCCTGCGCATGCGCAAGCTCATCGTTCTCGGTGTCGTGGGCCTCATCGCCCAGCTCATCGACGGATCCCTGGGCATGGCCTACGGCGTGACGTCCTCGACCCTCCTGCTGGCGGTCGGCGTGGCACCGGCCGCCGCCTCGGCCGCGGTGCACTTCTCCGAGATCGGCACCTCGCTGGTCTCCGGCTTCTCGCACCACAAGCTCGGCAACGTCGACTGGCGCACCGTCTCGATCCTGGCGCTGCCCGGCTTCGTCGGCGCCTTCATCGGCGCCACCCTGCTCTCCAACCTGGACGCCGCGGTCGCCAAGCCCGTCGTCGCGGTGATCCTGCTGAGCCTCGGCGTCTACGTGGTCTACCGCTTCCTGCGCCTCGGCGGCGCCCGCCCCACCTTCAAGGCCCGCCCCTCGGCCGGCTTCCTCGCCCCGATGGGCCTGGTCGCCGGCTGCCTCGACGCCGTCGGTGGCGGCGGCTGGGGCCCGGTCGGCACCACGTCGCTGCTCTCCAGCGGCCGGCTCGAGCCCCGCAAGGTCGTCGGCTCGATCGACACCTCCGAGTTCGTGGTCGCCGTCGGCGGCTCGCTCGGCTTCCTCTTCGGCCTCGGTGCCGCCAACATCAACTGGGGCTACGCCGGCGCACTGCTCGCCGGTGGTGTGGTCGCCGCCCCGATCGCCGCGTGGCTGGTCAAGCACCTCGCCGCCCGCGTCCTCGGCGTGGCCGCCGGTGGCCTGATCATCCTGACCAACTCCAAGACCCTGCTCGAGGCCGTCGGGGTCCCGGGGATCGGCGTGGCCGCCATCGCCGCGGTGGTCTTCGTCCTGTGGGTCACCGGCATCGTCTGGGCCGTCAAGCAGGAGCGCCTCTCCCGCGCCGTCGTCGACGAGCGCGAGCTCGAGCCGGCCTCCGCCTGACCCACGACGCTCCGGCCCGACGTCGTACGCCGTCCCTCCCGCACCGCGCGGGGGTGGCGGCGTACGTGCTCGTGGGCGGCACGTGGCCCATGCACCACTGACTCTGCCGACATATCTGACAAACTGCACTCATGCGCGTATCCGCCAAAGCCGACTATGCCCTGCGGGCCCTGATCGAGATCGCGGTGCGCACCGATGGCACGGCCGTGAGCGCCGAGCAGCTCGGCAAGGCCCAGGGCATCCCCCACGGCTTCCTCCAGGCCATCCTCGCCGACCTCCGTCGTGCCGACATCGTGGTCTCGCAGCGGGGCCAGTCCGGTGGGTGGCGCTTCGCGCGCAGGCCGGAGACGGTCACCGTCGCCGACGTGATCCGCGCCGTGGACGGCCCCCTGGTGTCGGTCTACGGCCTGCGCCCCGAGTCGGTCGAGTACGACGACTCGGCGCAGGTCCTCCAGCACGTGTGGATCGCCGCGCGGAGCTCCCTGCGGCTGGTGTTCGAGCAGGTCACCATCCAGGACCTCGCCGACGGCAAGCTGCCGAAGGGCGTCGCCGCCCTCACCGAGGACGAGGACGCCTGGCAGCCCCACTGACCGCGCGAGCGGAGCGAGTCTTCACGCTCAGGCGGCCAGCCTGCGGTTGACCAGCTTGCGACGCCTGCCGATCTTCGCGAGCCGCTTGTCGAGGCGCGCCTCCTCCTCCATCAGCGCGATGCGCGCGACCTGTGCCGCGAGCTGCGCGTCGGGGAGCTGCGAGGGGAGCACGTGCGTACGGCCGTCCTTGACCAATGACAGCCACGCAGCCGGCGGGTGGACGTCGAAGCCGCTCGTGACGACCAGCACGACCTTGAAGCCGGCGAGCTGGTCGAGCGCGAGCGCCGCCTGCTCCGGCGTCGCGTCGAAGAACGCCGGGACGCTGACGAAGCAGTCCGCCTTGGCCTTGTGCGCCCGTCGGCACACCTTCGCCCAGGCACCCTCGACCTGCGCGCGCTTGAGGCCGGCGGCCTTGTGGGTGCGGCGGATCTCGATGCCGGCGCGGGCCCACGTGTCGGCGTCGGTGTCCGGGACGGCGACCCGGCCGAGCGCCAGGGCCTCGGTCATCGCCGAGACGTCCACCGGGTCGGGACCGATGTGAAGGAGGAACAGTCTCTTGGCCATGGCGCCAGCCTCGCCGCGGCCGGCGTCGGGCACGTGAAATCAGGGCGACCTCTTCCCGAATCCTTACCCCGGACGTTGTGACGCCGAGGGTGGTTGAGTGCGTCTCAGCAGGTGCGGCGACGTCGTGTGGGCTTCGACCAGGTTCGACTAGGTCGGGTCGACCGTGACCGCGCGCAGCCAGCTGATGAGCGGGCGCAGGGCCTTCCAGTCCTCGCGGACCCGGTCGAGGAGACCGGCGTCGATGGCGTCGGACTCGAAGCCGTAGGACTTGTTGGCGATGAGCTGCTTGCAGCGCAGCAGGTGGATCCGTGGGTGGTCGGCGTCGTAGCCCCGCGGCGAGGTCTTGAGCCGGTCGCCGCCGATCTCGAAGCCGTCCTTCTCGAGCCGCTTGAGCAGCCGCTCGAGCGCCTTGCCGGACTTCTCCTCGGCCATCGCCTCGCGGATCGCCGACAGGCGCGGGCCGTCGGCGTCGTAGAACCCACCCCCGACGCGGGTGCCGCGTGCGGAGATCTCGACGTACCACCCGGTCGACGGCCCGGCGCCGACGTACGCGCCCTGGTGGGTCTTGTAGGGCGTCTTGTCCTTGGCGAAGCGCACGTCGCGGTAGGGACGGAACACCTTGGCCGGGCCGAACTCCGGCTCCAGGGCGGCCACGAGCGCCTTCATGGGCGCCTCGACCGACTCCTTCCAGACGGGCTTGTGGGCCTCCCAGAAGGACTTCGTGTTGTCCATCTCGAGGTCGTCGTAGAAGTCGAGGGCGGCGACGGGGAATCCGGTGAAGCTCACGTCAGCCGACGTTAGCCGACACCAGCTCGTCGCCCTGCTCCCCGAAGGAGGAGAGCGTGAGCACGCCGCCGCCGCAGGCGGGTTCGCCGAGGAAGGCGTTGCCCGCCGACGCGGACTCGTAGGCCACCTCGAGGGTGTGGTCCGGGGTCCAGCGCAGGAGGCGGGCCGGCTCGTCGTCCGCCTGCGGGTCGCGGACGAAGAAGACCGAGTCGCCGCAGGGGACTGCGGTGCCGGTGGTGCCGGGCCCGAGGTCGAAGTAGGTGCCGTCCGCGGAGGCGTAGAAGTGCGCCTCCTCCTGGCGCCGCGGCTTGCGCACGTCGGACCAGACCGCGCCGTCGGCCGTGGCAGCGACGTCCCATGCCGTGCAGGGGGCCGGCCCCTCGATCGGCTGCGGCACGCCACTACCGTCGAGGAGGTTGACCGTGCGGCAGGCGACCGGGCGCGCGTCGTCGAAGGTCATGATGCCGACACCGTGCTCGCCGGCGGTGAGGCCGGAGAAGCCCGAGCGAGCCGGCGCGCACCAGCCGTCCTCGCCGTTGCTGTCGGCGAGGGCGCTGGTGGCCAGGCAGTAGGCACGGTCGTCGCCGTACGTCGGGTAGTAGAGGTCGCCGCCGGTGAGGGCCCACGAGCCGCCGCTGGCGGCGGGCGGTCCGGCGAGCTTCCCCTGCTCGCCCGTCGCGAGGTCGACCACCGCGACCTCGCTGGGTGCGGTCTCCGCCTTGTCCTGCCTGACGACCACCGCCCAGTCGGTGCTCATCAGGACCTCGGACAGGATGCGGCCTCCGCCGGCCGCGATGCTCACGCTGTCGCCGTCCCGGGCCAGGTCGACCGTCGTGTTGCCCTCGTCGCCGAGGGCCTCCCACTCGGGACCCTTGACGTAGCGGGTGCCGGCCTCGACGCCGGTGTCGGCCCACTCGAGCAGGGCGGGCGTGGGCTCGACGACCGCGGGCGCGTCGATGGTGCCGCCGGCATGCGCCTCGCTCGCCGGCTCGCTGGTCGGATCGTCGGTCGGCGTGCTGGCGCTTCTCGACGGCTCGTCGGTGCCGGGTGCGGGGGCCGGGTCGTCGGTCCCGCAGCCGGCCAGCGTGACCAGCAGCGCCAGCGCGATCGTCGTACGGATCCTCACCTCAGACCCCGAGGTTGTGCTGGAAGTGCTCGAGGTTGGCGCGGTAGGACTTGTAGGCGTTGCGCCACTGGACGCGGTCGATGGCCGGCTCGCTCGGGTCGAAGCGCGACTGGTCCCACGGCTCGAAGTAGCCGATCTTGCGGTTGCCGTCGGGGTCCTGGTCGAAGCCGCGGCCGACCTGGAAGTGACCGGAGGCGTCGTCGTCGAGGTAGGGGTAGAACTGCTTGACCAGCACCGGGTGGAGGACGACGGGCGCCTGGTAGTCGTGGATGTGGCGCATCATCAGGCGGTACCACTGCTTGAAGGTGAAGTCGCTGACGTCCAGCACGACGTAGGGGCCGGCGTGCGCCTTGTCGTCGTAGTCCGTCTTGTTGTTCACGACCCGGACCATGTCGGTGATCGCGGTGCCGGCGGAGGTGGTGCCGAGGCGGCGCGCCCAGTAGGACTGGTTCTGGCGCTTGCCGGACGCTGACCACCCGATGGCCTGCATGGTCGCCGGCCCGCACCACCAGGTCTGGTTCTGCGCCTGGGCGACCTTGCTGGTGAGGATCTTGGACCGGGTCGGGTACGACCCTCCGAGGCCGCCGCGGGCATCGGCACCCGTGACCTCCGGGTGGCGCTCGACGAAGTCGGCGGGCAGCTCGACGCCCTGGATCTCGTGGCGCAGCATCCAGACCTTGCCGACCGACTGGGCGGCGAGGGTGAGCTCCGCGCGCTCGGCCTCGGTGCGGGCGACGGAGCTGCGGCTGCTGGCGCGGGCCAGGAGCCCGTCGGCGTCGAGGTCCCCGGTGCTCTCGGTGCGCCGCGAGGTCGGGCGGGTCTCGAGCCGGGCGGTGAGGGCCTCGCGGGACTGGTTGGTCCAGCCGAAGCCGAGGCAGTAGCGCTGGCCGTCGAAGGTCGCGCACCGGACCGCGGCGCGCGCGAGCGCCGTACGTCCCTGGGCGCGGTCGAGGCTCGCGCCCTCGGCCAGCACGCGGTCGATCTCGGCCTGCATCGCTGGTGTCACCCGGCCCCGGCCGGTGGCGCTGCCGGGGGCCTGCGTCTGGCCGGCCGACGGGGCGATCGCGCCCCGGTCGTCCTGGCCGTCGGGCAGGAGCGGGACCGCGCCGAGCGTGAGCGCGAGGGCCGCGGCGGCGATGCTGGCGGGGTGGCGCCACAGCGGGCGGGACGGGTCCTCGCCCGCGATGCGGTGGGCGAGGAGGCGGGGGATGCGGGGAAGAGCAGGCATGGGGAAGGACCTTCGAGCCGAGAGCAACTGGCGTCCCACTGTCCTCTGTGGCCCCAGAAGGCGCAAGTTCCCCAGTGGCACCACCCGCCGGTGACCCCCAACGGAGATAGTCCGCATCAATTGACTCCTCGACCTGGCCGAGCGAGGAGCTCTTTGATGCGGACTATCGGGGGAACCTGGAGCGGATGACGAGATTCGAACTCGCGACATCGACCTTGGGAAGGTCGCGCTCTACCAGCTGAGCTACATCCGCAGTGCCGTCCTGCAACGGCGGCCCGAATGCTACCTGACGCGCGACAGACCGGGTCGCTTCGGGGAGACGGTGTCACCCGAGGAGCGTCCCGTGATCCGGCGGTGCACCCACGGCACGAGGAACTCGCGGGTCCACCGGGCGTTGGCGGCCCACTGCTCGCGGCGGGCGAGCGGCGCCAGCGGCGGCACCGTGACCGGCTCCAGCGCGTGCTCGACGCCGATCGCCTCGAGGACGGCGTGGGCCATGTGGGTGTGGCCGTGGCTGTTGAGGTGCATCCGGTCGGTGTCCATGACGCCGGCGATCTCGATGTCGCGCATCCGCCACATGTCGACGACGGTCGCGTCGTGGCGGTCGGCGATCTCGCGGACCCACTCGTTGAAGATCGCCATCCGGCCGCGCACCGGGCCGTAGATCCCCTTGCCGCCCGGGTCGAAGATCGTGAACATCACGACCTTCGCGCCAGTGGCCGACAGGCGCGCGATGGCGTCGTCGTACGTCTGTGCGAGGGCGTCGAGGTCGACGCGGGGACGGAGTACGTCGTTGCCGCCGCCGTGGATCGTGACGAGGTCCGGCTCGAGCGCGACGGCGGCGCCGACCTGCTCGGCGACGATGGGGGCGAGCTTGCGGCCCCGGATGGCGAGGTTGGCGTAGCCGAAGTCGTCGGTCTGCTGGGCGAGCACGTCGGCGACGCGGTCGGCCCAGCCGCGCAGGCCGTTGGGGCGCGCGGGGTCGGGGTCGCCGACGCCCTCGGTGAAGGAGTCGCCCAGGGCGACGTAACGGTGGAAGGTCACCGATCCATTGTGGCGACCCCCGCCACAGGGCAGAAACTGAGGCTAGGTTGCTGCCGTGCTGCTCTCTGATCGCGACATCGCCCACGAGATCGACCTCGGCCGGATCGCCCTCGACCCGTGGGATCCGCAGATGATGCAGCCCTCGAGCATCGACGTCCGCCTCGACCGGTTCTTCCGGGTCTTCGAGAACCATCGCTACCCCCACATCGACCCGGCGGCCGACCAGTCCGAGCTGACCCGCGAGGTGGAGCCCGAGGGCGACGAGCCGTTCATCCTGCACCCCGGGGAGTTCGTGCTGGGGTCGACCTACGAGGCCGTCACGCTGCCCGACGACGTCGCCGCGCGCGTCGAGGGCAAGTCGTCGCTGGGGCGCCTCGGCCTGCTGACGCACGCCACCGCCGGCTTCGTCGACCCCGGCTTCTCCGGGCACGTCACCCTCGAGCTGGCCAACGTCGCCACCTTGCCGATCAAGCTCTACCCCGGGATGAAGATCGGCCAGTTCTGCTTCTTCCGGCTCTCCTCGCCGAGCGAGCACCCCTACGGCTCCGACACGTACGGCTCCCGCTATCAGGGCCAGCGCGGCCCCACCCCGAGCCGCTCGTTCCAGAACTTCCACCGCACGTCGATCTGAGGCGTCGCAGGTCCCACATCGCGGATCGATGCAGCGGCGCGGTGTCGAAAACCGAACAAGTGTGGTTAGGCTGTCCTAAGTTAGGCAACCCTCACCACTGGTCAACGGAGTTCTGATGACGCGAACCATCGCCGCGCCCCTGGCCGCGGCCGCCCTCCTGGTCGCCGCCCTCACCGGCTGCAGCACCGGATCCACCAGCGCCACCGACTCGGCCGCCGAGCCGACGGCGACCACCACGGCCGACGCGGACGCCTTCCCCGTGACGATCGAGCACGCCCTCGGCGAGACCACCATCGAGTCCGAGCCCACCCGCGTGGCCACGCTCGGCTGGACGGACCACGACAACGCGATCGCGCTCGGGGTCGTCCCGGTCGGCGCCACCAAGATCACGTGGGGCGGCAACGAGGCCGGCTCGACCGACTGGTTCGACGCCGCCGTCGAGGAGGCCGGCGCCGAGGCGCCCGTGAGGTACGACGACGCGGACGGCGCGCCCATCGACGAGGTCGCCGAGCTCGCCCCCGACCTGATCCTGGCGACCAACTCCGGGATCACCGAGGCGGAGTACGCCAAGCTCTCCAAGATCGCACCCGTCGTCGCCTACCCGGAGGCGCCGTGGACCACCGACTGGCAGACCTCGCTGGCGATGATCGGCGAGGCCCTGGGTCGTACGACGCTCGCCGAGGAGGTCGCGGCAGACACCGAGGCCACGATCGAGCAGGCCAAGGCCGACAACCCGGAGCTCCAGGGGGCCGAGCTGATCTACGGCTACCTCGCTGCGACGGACCTCTCCACCATCGGCATGTACGCCCCGGAGGACCCGCGGGTCTCCATCCTGCGCGACTTCGGCATGGTCGACGCCCCGGCGGTCGCCGACGCGATCAAGCCGGGCGAGTTCTACGGCACGGTCTCGGCCGAGAAGGCCGCCGAGCTCGACTCGGACGTCTTCCTCACGTGGGTCGACTCGGCCGACAGCGTGGCGACGATCGAGGGCGACAAGCTCGTGGGCAAGATCCCGGCGGTCGCCGACGGCCACTGGTACGCCGAGACGGACAAGCAGAACGCCATGGCGTCGACCAACCCGACACCCCTGTCGATCCCGGTCATCATCAGCGACTTCCTCCCGCACGTCGTGAAGGCCATCGAAGGCGCATGAGCGCCCTCGCCCAGACGCGGGTGGAGGTCGGGGGTCGCCCGGGGGGAGGCCCGCGGCCTCGGCTCGCACTGCCGGTCAGCGCTGCGATTGCGGTTGCGGTGCTGGCCGGCGCCGCCGTCCTCTCCGTGCTCGTCGGCGCCCGCCCGGTGTCGCCGAGCGCGGTGTGGGACGCGGGACATCCGATGCGCGCGATCGTGGAGGCGCGCTTCGAGCGCACGGTGCTCGGCTTCGCCGTCGGCGCGGCGCTCGCCCTCGCGGGGGCCCTGATGCAGGGCCTGACCCGCAACCCGCTCGCCGATCCCGGCATCCTCGGCGTCAACGCGGGCGCGACCTTCGCGATGGTCGTCGGGATGACGACCTTCGGCCTCACCGGCATGGGCCAGTTCCTGCCGGTGGCCTTCGTGGGCGCGGCCGCCGCGGCCCTCGTCGTCCACGCTCTCGCCTCCCTCGGTCGCGACGGCGCGACGCCGATGAAGCTCGCCATCACCGGTGCGGCACTGAGTGCCGGCCTCGCGAGCTGGACCACCGGCCTGCTGCTGGCCGACCGCAAGACCATGGAGTCCTTCCGCTTCTGGCAGGTCGGCACGATCGGGGGCCGCGGCTTCGACGTCCTCCTCGCCGGGCTGCCGTTCCTCGTCGTCGGGGCGCTCCTCGCGCTGGCCGGAGCGCGGCTGCTCAACACCCTGGCGCTGGGCGAGGACCTGGCCCGCGGACTGGGTCGTCGTACGACGCGTGACCGGCTCGTCGTCGCCCTCGCCATCGTGCTGCTCGCCGGGACGGCGACCGCCCTCGCCGGCCCGATCGCCTTCGTCGGGCTCGTCGTGCCCCACGTCGTCCGCGGCCTCGTCGGACCCGACCACGCGCGGGTGCTGCCGTTCTCGATGCTCGGCGGCGCGGCGCTGGTCGTCGTCGCCGACACCGTCGGGCGCATCGTCCTGCCGCCCTCGGAGGTGCAGGTCGGGATCATGGCCGCCGTCATCGGGGTGCCCGTCTTCCTCGCCCTGATCCGCCGCACGGGGAGGGCGCTGTGACGCAGCTCCTCGACCGTCCCGCGGCCACCGACCGGCGGCTCGTGGCCGCCGCCGACGTCGTACGCCGTGCCCGTCGCGCGCCGGTGCGGCACCACCGCCGGCTGCTGGCGGGCCTCGTCCTCGCCGTGGTCGGAGCCTTCGCGGCCCGCGTGCTGCTGGGCGACTACACGGTCACCGTGCCCGACTTCGTCCGCATCCTCGGCGGCGAGCAGATCCCCGGGGCGACCTACATCGTCCTGGAGTCCAAGCTGCCGCGGGCGGTGCTCGGCGTGCTCGTCGGCCTGTCCTTCGGCATCGGCGGGGCGATCTTCCAGACCACGCTGCGCAACCCGCTCGCCAGCCCGGACATCGTCGGGGTGAGCCTCGGGGCGAGCGCGGCGGCGGTGTCGGCGATCGCGCTGGCCGGCTGGACCGGCTGGCCGGTCTCGGTGGCCGCGATCCTGGGCGCCCTCGGCGTCGCGCTGACGGTCCGCGCCGTCGCCGGCGACCACGGGGGCTTCCGCCTGGTGCTGGCCGGCATCGGCCTGGCTGCCGCCATGCAGTCGGTCATCCAGTACGTCTTCACCCGCGTCGACGAGTGGGACGTCCAGCTGGTGCTGCGCTGGCTCACCGGCAGCGTCAACGGAGTCGCCTGGTCGACCATCGGCCTCCTGGCGCTGGCCCTGGGGGTCCTGCTGCCGGCCACCGCGTGGGCCGCCCGCTCGCTGGAGGCCACCGAGCTCGGGGACGACACGGCTGCCGGCCTGGGTGTGGGGCGTGGCCGGACCGAGCTGCTGATGCTGCTCGCCGTCCTCCTCGTCGCCGTCGGGGTCGCCGCCGCCGGACCCGTGGCGTTCGTCGCCTTCCTGTCGGGACCCATCGCCCGCGCCCTCAACGGCGGTCGTACGACATTGCCGGCGGCCGGCCTCGTCGGCGCGGTGATCGTGCTGGTCGGCGACTACGCCGGGGCCTACGCCTTCACCGACCTCAACCTGCCCGTCGGCGTCGTCACCGGCGCCTTCGGCGCACCGTTCTTGCTCTGGCTGCTCGCCCGCGGCCGCACCGGAAGGAGGGCGGCATGACCGCCACCACGACCGATCCCGCGACCGCGCGGCTGGAGGCCAGCGACCTCACGCTCGGCTACGCCGACACCGCCGTCGTGCACGACCTCGACCTGCGGATCCCGCCCGGCCGGATCACCGTCATCGTCGGTGCCAACGCCTGCGGCAAGTCCACCTTGCTGCGCGGCCTGGCCCGGCTGCTCAAGCCCCGCTCGGGGTCGGTGCTGCTCGACGGGGAGGCGATCCACCGCCTGCCGACCAAGCGCGTCGCCCGCACGCTGGGCCTGCTCCCGCAGAACCCGATCACTCCTGAAGGAGTGACCGTCGCCGACCTGGTCGGCCGCGGCCGTCACCCGCACCACGGCGCGTTCGGGCGGTGGACGAGCGCGGACGAGGCGGCGGTCGCGGAGGCGCTCACGCTCACCGACACCCTCGAGCTCGCCGACCGGGTGGTCGACGAGCTGTCCGGTGGCCAGCGCCAGCGGGTGTGGATCGCGATGGCGCTCGCCCAGGGGACCGACCTGCTCCTGCTCGACGAGCCGACGACGTACCTCGACGTCAGCCACCAGGTCGAGATGCTCGACCTGCTCGCCGACCTCAACGTGAGTCGTGGCACCACCATCGTGATGGTCCTGCACGACCTCAACCTCTCCGCGAGGTACGCCGACCACCTCGTCGCGCTGCACACCGGCCGCATCGTGGCCGAGGGCACGCCGCGGGAGGTGGTGACCGAGGACGTCGTCCGGACCGTCTTCGGCCTCGACAACCGCGTGATCGACGACCCGGTCTCGCACACCCCGCTCGTGATCCCCGTGGGCCGTCACGGGTGCCGACCGGCTCCCACCCCTCCCGAGGAGAACCGATGACCGTGACGTCGTCCGCCCTGCCCATGCTGCTCGCCGACGTCGAGGTGGTCTCCGTACGCCGGCTCGGCCCGACCTTCGTCCGCGTCGAGCTGGGCGGCCCCGCCCTGGCCGACTTCGGCGTGGACGGGCCGCGCTGGGACCAGCGCATCAAGCTGGTCCTCCCCGACCCCGTGACCGGCGGCATGACCTCGACCGAGGGGGCCGACGAGACGTGGCTGGCCACCTGGCTCGACCGTCCCGCGGCCGAGCGCGGCCACATGCGGACCTACACGATCCGCGACGTCCGCGGATCGGGCGAGCAGACGACCTTCGTGGTCGACATGGTGCTGCACCTCGAGGGTGACCTGGTCGGACCGGGCTCGACGTGGGCGGCGCAGGCGGCCCCGGGTGATCGCATCGTGGTCCTGGCGCCGCGCCGCGGGTTCCCCTACGGCGGCATCGAGTTCACGCCTGCGCCCGGCGCCGACCTGCTGCTGGTCGGCGACGAGACCGCCGTCCCAGCCGTCTGCACCGTGCTCGAGCAGCTGCCCGACGACGCCCGGGGGACCGTCTTCCTCGAGGTGCCGACGGCGGGCGACGTGCAGGAGGTCCGCCGACCGGCGGGGGTCGACGTCGTCTGGCTGGCCCGCGAGGGCGAGGAGCTGGGCGTGGGCCTGCACGACGCCGTGGTCGCGCACCTGGGCATCCCGGGAGCGCGGGTCGAGGTGGCGCCCGACGAGGTGGACCCCGACCTGTGGGAGACGCCGTACTACTCCTCCTCGGGCGAGGAGGTCGCGGGCAAGACGGGCGGCACGGAAGGCACCTACGCCTGGATCGCGGGGGAGTCGAAGGTGGTCACCGGCCTGCGCCGGCACCTCGTCAAGGAGCTCGGCTTCGACCGGAGCCGGGTGGCCTTCATGGGCTACTGGCGCCGCGGCGTGGCGATGAGGTCCTGACCGGAGTCCTGGCCGCGGCGCCTCGTGCGGTGGTGCTTCAGCGGCGCTTGGGCGCGCGGGGGGAGTAGCGCACGCGCTCGGCGATGCGGTGGCGTGCGATGAGCTCGATGTCGGTGAACGAGTCGTGCATGGCTGTGCTCCTTCCTGTGAGTGTCGTGTGGGGGATTCAGGCCTGGTGGAGGGTGACGTCGCCGGAGGCCGTGGTGGCACGGACCTCGAGGAACGGCTGGTCGGGCTCGGGCTCGCCCGTGGTGGGCAGGGTGGAGGCGAGACGGCCGCTCGCGGTGCGGACGTCGGTCCACACCGGTGTGCCGGGGCGTACGCCGACGCGCACGTCGCCACTCGCGGTCTTGGCGGTGATCCGCCCGGAGGCTGCCTCACCGACGACCAGGTCGCCCGAGCCGGTGGTGAAGACCACCTCGCCGGCCAGCAGACCCACCTGGGCGTCGCCCGAGCCGGTCTTGATGGCCAGCTCGCCGGCTGCGGCCTCGACGCGTACGTCGCCGCTGCCGGTGGTGACGAGGAGGTCCGAGTCGGCCCGGGTGACGCGGATGTCGCCGGAGCCGGACTTGATCCGGGCGTCGCCGGCCAGGTGCTCGGCGGCCACGTCCCCGGAGCCCGACTGCACGACGGTCGACCCGTCGACCACGTCGAGCGACACGTCGCCGGACCCGCAGTCGATCCGGGTGTCGTCGAAGCGGCCGTGGGTGACCACGTCGCTGCTGCCGACCTTGGCCGACAGGGCGCTGGTGACCGGCACCTCGACGACGATGTCGGCGCGGGAATCCTTGCCGAAGAAGCCACCCGAGCCCTTGGGGGCGAGGATCGCGATCCGGTCGCCCAGGTCGCGGACGTCGTACTCCTCGGCGCGCTCGCCGGTGATGCGGACGGTCGTCTCGGTGGTGCTGGTGGCGGTGACGTCGACGAGGCCACGGCCGTTCTCGACGTAGAGCTCGATCGGCTCCGGGGTCTGGAAGGTCCTGTCCAGCTGGTTGCTCATGATGTCTCCGGTTCGGGTTCGGGGTGTGCTCGTCCGACGGGCCGGCGGGTGCCGGTCCGCTGTGTCGCGGTGGGGAACGGGCCGCGTCAGGCCCGGTGGATCAGAGCCAGCCGGTCATCCGGCGGTTGCCCTGCTTCCGGTTGGCGGCGAAGGGGTCGTAGCCCACGAAGGGGACGCTGCTGAGGTCGATGTCGACGTTGATGGAGTGCTCGCTGGTGGCGTTGCGGACGACGCCGACCATCCAGGTGTTGAGGCTCTGCCCGGCCGCGGCCGCCTTCTCCTCGGCCCGGGCCTTGACGGCCTCCGGGATCCGGAGGGTGATGCGGGCGAGGTCGCCGTCCTCCTCCTCGGGGACGGGCGGCGCCGGCGGCGGGGGCGGAGCAGGCATCTCCGACGGCGGGGCGATCTCGACCACGAAGTCGAGCTCGCGACCCACCAGCCGGACGTCCACGCTGCCCTCGGGCAGCTCCGCGGTGATCTCGGCGGCGGCGTGGGAGATGGCCTCCATCAGCGCCAGCCGGGCGCTGGGGTCGAGGGCGTACGTCAGCCGCTCGGCCGCCTGCTTGAGCTCGTCGCTGCCGGCCTCCGCCGCCGCGAGCAGGTCGCGACGGAGGGTGTCGACGTAGGGGGTGATGTCCATGTGCACCATGCTGACATCACAGTGATGTCATGTCAACACCTTCGTGACATCAAATGATGTCACGGTGCCGCCGGTATGACGTCAACCGCCGTCCCGCCCCCGATAGTCCGCTGCAGAATGCTGGTCCCGAGCGTGTGCTGAGAGCTTTCTGCAGCGGACTATCCCGGGGTCGGGAGTCAGAGGTCGAAGAGGGAACCCGTCCCGCTGATGTCGACGTCCGTACGCGGGGTGTGGGCCGGCGTGCTCGTCCCCGCCGGCTTCTCGGCCTCGGTCGTCGGCTCGTCGTCCGGTACGTCGTCCGGCTCTGGCTCCGGCTCGTCCTCTGGCTCGGCCTGGGTCGTGGGCTCCTCATCCGGTACGTCGTCCGGCTTTGCCTCTGCCTCTGCCTCCGGCGCCGGCTCTTCCTCCCGCGCCTCGGGCTCGGCCGTCGTCGGGGCCGAGTCGTCGGGGTCGGCGAAGATCGCCGCCTGGCTCAGGTCCGCACCACTCGGCGGAGCGCTCGGCGCCGATGCCGCCGCGGGCTCCTCGGCGGGCGGTGCGTCAGCCACCTTCTCGTCGGTCGGTTCGGTGGCTGGATCACCGCTCGGCTCGGGCTCGGGCTCCGGCTCCGGCTCTGCCGCGGCGGGCGCCGGTGTGCTGGTCGTCCCGACCTCCGGAGCGGTGATGTCGAACAGCGAGCCGAGGCTGCTGAGGTCGACGTCGGTGGCCGGGGTGGACGTCGTACCGCTGGGGGGCGGTGTGTCAGCCACCTTCTCCTCGGTCGGTTCGGTGGCTGGGCCACCGCTGGTGACGGACGCTGCCTCGGGCTCCGGCGTGGCCTCGGGCTCGTCGTCGGCGTCGAGCACCGTCTCCGGGTCGTCGGCAGGCGCCGACGGCTCCTCGGCGGGGGGTGCCTCGGGAGTGCTCGCGGGGGCAGCGGCTGCGGGCGCCGGCTCGGTGGCCGGGGCCTCGAGGTCGAACAGCGAGCCGAGGCTCGACAGGTCGGTGCCGGTGGTCGGCGTCGAGGTCGTCCCGCTGGCGACGGGCGCGGGCTCCGGCTCTGCCGCCGCGGGCTCCTCGATGGCGGGTTCGGCAGCAGCGTCCTCGACCTCCGCCTCGGGCTCGGGCGCCGGCTCGGCCTTCGGGGCCGCGGGCTCGGCGGCCTTCGGCGTGGTCGGCTCCGGGGCCGCGATGTCGAAGAGCGACCCGCCGCCACCGAGGTCGGCGGCGGGCGGTGCGGCGGCCACCTTCTCGTCGGTCGACTCCGTGGTCGACTCCGTGGCCTGGTCACCGCCGACGGCGGGCTCGGCCGCGGCAGGAGTCTCGGTCGCGGGCTCCGGGGCCGGCGGCGTACCGAGGTCGAAGAGCGACCCGCCGCTGCCCAGGTCGGTCGTGGCCTTCGAGGCGGGGGCCGCCTCGGCGGCGGGCGCTGCCTCCGCAGCCTTCGCGACGGGCTCGGCCTCGGCGGCGGGCGCTGCCTCCGCGGCCTCGGAAGCGGGCGCGGCCTCGGCCGGCTCGGGCGCGGGGGTGTCGAAGAGCGACGTCCCGCCCGACGCCTTGGCGGCGGGACCCGCGTCGGCGGTCTCGGTGACCGTGTCCTCGGTGACGGTGACGTCACCGGCCTCCGGCTCGTCCTTGGTGGCCACGTCCGTGTCGGTCGTGGCCGCGGCGGCCGCGGGTGCGGCGACGGCCGACGACCGGGGTGCGGCCTTGGTGGCCTGCTCGCCCTTCACCGACGCGAGCAGCATCTGCGCGACGTCGAGGACCTCGACCTCCTCGCGGGCCTCGCCCGCGGCCTGCTGGGCGGTCAGGCCGTCGGAGAGCATGACGCGGCAGAAGGGGCAGCCCA
>NZ_JAOPWY010000051.1 GCF_025965415.1 Nocardioides sp. | reverse complement strand
TACGAGGCCACGGCGGCGCTGGTGCGCACCGCGGCGACCCGCCTGCCCCGCGAGCCCGGTCGGCGCACCCTCGTGGTGGCACCGTTGCTCGTGTCGCGCGGGGCGGCCGACCAGGCCGGACTGGACGCCACCGGGCGTGCCGCCAACGTGGGCCACTCGATGCGCTGTCCCTCCTCCGCGCTGGCGCGGGTCGCCCGTCGCTGGCCGAGGGCGTACGTCGTGGTGTGCGACGACGTGGTGACCACCGGATCGACGGCACGCGAGGCACAGCGGGCCCTCGAGTCGGTCGGTCTCGCCCCGGTCGCGATCGCCGCGGTGGCCGCCACGGCGAGGAGGCAGCACCATCGTGAGCGCGCAGGGGACCGTCAGGTGGCCTGACGGTTGGCCCGGGAGGCCGGAGGGGCTAGCGTCGTTGCATGGAGTCCGTCCGGGTCCGTGGTTGCGTCACGAAGATGAACTCTCCGTGGCTAGCCGATGCCAGTCGCAGGCGAAACGGTCCACGTAAGTCCACGGCCACCGCGCTGCTCAGCAGCACGAGGACCGCCGGACGATCACGGTGCGGCTTAGAAGTAAGTCCTGCCTCGGCGCCGACACCAGATGTGTCGGTGGCCGGGAGAAGGCCAGTAGTGGCGGAGAAGCTGCGAACGTCTCAGCAGGCGATTGTGGGGTCGAAGACCAGGTCGGCCGGGCGGACTCCATCCCACCCTGCCCCGGCGGACACCGCCCGGGACCATGGAAGGGTGCGGTCCGCTCGCTAGTTGAGGAGGTTCACATGGAGGTTGTGGTCACAGGACGGCACTGCGAGGTGTCCGACCGGTTCCGCGAACACGTCTCGGAGAAGCTCACCCGTCTGGAGAAGCACGATCACCGCATCATGCGGGTCCAGGTGGAGGTGGAGCTCGAGAAGAACCCCCGTCAGCACGACCGCGCGACCAAGGTCGAGCTCACCGCCTACTCCAAGGGCCCGGTGATCCGTGCCGAGGCAGCCGCCGAGGACAAGATGGGCGCACTCGACCTCGCGCTCGACAAGATGCAGGCGCAGATGCGCCGCGCTGCCGACCGGCGCCGCGTGCACCGCGGGCGCCACGCCCCGGTGTCGGTGGGAGAGGCCCTCGCGGGCACCGCCGAGCCCGATGGCTCGGTCGAGGACGACGGCGTCATCGAGCGCAAGGTCGGTCCGATCACGGTGACCGGCGACGGACCCCTCGTGGTGCGGGAGAAGTCCCACCCAGCCACGCCCATGACGCTGGACCAGGCCCTCTACGAGATGGAGCTGGTCGGTCACGACTTCTTCCTCTTCGTCGACAAGGAGAGCGAGCGCCCGTCGGTCGTCTACTGCCGGCGCGGCTACGACTACGGCGTGATCTCGCTGGACGTCGACTGACACCGTCCACTGCGACCTGGGCGCTGTCGACACGCCACGGTCACGCGCGCATGACATGATGCGCGCGTGACCGAGGCAACTGGAACTGGGAATGGCACCGAACCCGTCCGCGTCCTGGTGGTCGACGACCAGGAGCTCTTCCGTCGCGGCCTCATCATGCTGCTCAGTGGTGACAGCGACATCGAGGTCGTCGGCGAGGCCGCCGACGGCGTCACCGCCACCGAGCTGGCGGTCAAGACCGCTCCCGACGTGATCCTGCTCGACGTCCGCATGCCGCGCCGCACCGGCGTGGAGGCCTGCCGGGGCATCAAGGAGGCCGTGCCGTCGGCCAAGATCATCATGCTGACGGTCTCCGACGAGGAGGCCGACCTCTACGAGTCGGTCAAGAACGGCGCCTCGGGCTACCTGCTGAAGGACTCCTCGATCGAGGAGGTCGCCCAGGCGGTCCGCGTGGTCAACGAGGGACAGTCGCTCATCAGCCCGTCCATGGCGGTGAAGCTGATCGACGAGTTCAAGCAGATGTCCAAGCCCGAGCGCGAGCAGGGCCCCGCGCTGCGCCTCACCGAGCGCGAGCTGGAGGTGCTGCGGCTGGTGGCAAAGGGCCTCAACAACCGCGAGGTGGCCAAGGAGCTCTTCATCTCCGAGAACACCGTGAAGAACCACGTGCGCAACATCTTGGAGAAGCTCCAGCTCCACTCCCGCATGGAGGCCGTCATGTACGCCATGCGCGAGAAGCTGCTCGACCTTCCCTGACCGACGATGGAGTCGCTCTCCAGGCTCCAGGCGCGCCGCATCGCGCTGGCGGCGCAGGGATTCTGCGACCGCCCGCACGCGACGCCGTCGATGCGGACCTTCGACCGCACCCTCGACCGCACCGGCGTCCTGCAGGTCGACTCGGTCAACGTCCTCCAGCGCGCCCACTACATGCCGCTCTACTCGCGCATGGGCCCCTACGACGTCGACCTGCTGCGGCGCGCCGCCGAACGCCGCCCGCGCCGCGTGGTCGAGTACTGGGCGCACGTCCAGGCGCTGATGCCCGTGGACCTCTGGCCGCTGATGCGCCACCGGATGGCGACGTACCGCTCCGAACGCGGCAAGTGGGGCTTCACCGCCGACGCCGACCTCGAGCCTCGGGTGCTCGACGCGGTGCGCGACCGGGGGCCCGTCACGGCGCGTGACCTCGAGGAGGAGTTCAGCACCGGGCCGCGCACCAAGGAGCACTGGGGCTGGAACTGGTCGGAGTCGCGCAAGGTGCTCGACTACCTCTACCTGGTCGGCGACGTCGCGATCGCCGGGCGCACCAGCCAGTTCGAGGTCGTCTACGACGTGCCGGAGCGGGTGCTGCCGGCGGCCGTCCTCGACGCGCCCACGCCCACGCCGCAGGACGCGGTCACCGAGCTCGTACGCCGTGCCGCCCGGTCCCACGGCGTCGCGAGCGGCGCCTGCCTCGCCGACTACTACCGTCTCCGCCTGCAACCGGCGCCGGGCCAGCCGAGCGCGAAGGTCGCCATCGACGAGCTGGTGGAGTCGGGGGAGCTGACCCCGGTCGCGGTGCAGGGCTGGAGGCGCCGGGCCTACCTCCACCGCGACGCCCGCATCCCGCGGCGGGTGGGCGCACGCGCCCTGCTCAGCCCCTTCGACCCGGTCGTGTGGGAGCGCGCGCGCGCCGAGGCGCTGTTCGAGTTCTTCTACCGCATCGAGATCTACGTCCCGCAGGAGAAGAGGTTGCACGGCTACTACGTGCTGCCGTTCCTGCTGGGTGACCGGCTCGTGGGCCGCGTCGACCTCAAGGCCGACCGGTCCACCCGGACGCTCCTCGTGCCCGGCGCCTTCGCCGAGGCCCACGCCCCGCCGGAGACGGCCGACGAGCTGGCGACCGAGCTGCGACGGCTCGCCGGCTGGCTCGGCCTGGACGACGTCGTGGTCGGCCACAGCGGCGACCTGTCCGACGCGGTTCGGGTCGCGTTGGGACGGTAGGTAGAGTTACCACTCGTGCCTGCCATCATCGACAAGCTGCTCCGCATCGGCGAGGGCAAGATCCTTCGAGAGCTCGACGCCATCGTCAAGGCGGTGAACGCCATCGAGGACGACTTCGTCAAGATGAGCGACGACGAGCTCCGCGGCATGACCGCCGAGTTCCGCGAGCGCCTCGGCGCGGGCGAGACCCTCGACGACCTCATGCCGGAGGCCTTCGCGGTCGTCCGTGAGGCGAGCAAGCGCGTGCTCGGCATGCGTCCCTTCGACGTCCAGGTCATGGGCGCCGCCGCACTGCACCTGGGCAACATCGCCGAGATGAAGACCGGTGAGGGCAAGACCCTGGTCGCGGTCCTGCCGTCCTACCTCAACGCGCTCGCCGGCAAGGGCGTGCACGTGGTGACGGTCAACGACTACCTCGCCAAGTTCCAGTCCGAGCAGATGGGCCGCGTCCACCACTTCCTCGGCCTGACCACCGGCGTGATCCTGCCGTCGATGCGTCCGGCGGAGCGTCGCGAGGCCTACGCCTGCGACATCACCTACGGCACCAACAACGAGCTCGGCTTCGACTACCTGCGCGACAACATGGCCGACTCCGTCGCGGAGTGCGTTCAGCGCGGCCACAGCTTCGCGATCGTCGACGAGGTCGACTCGATCCTCATCGACGAGGCGCGCACCCCCCTCATCATCAGCGGCCCGACCCAGGACGAGGTCAAGTGGTACGCCGAGTTCGCCAAGCTCACCCAGACCCTCGTCAAGGACGTCGACTACGAGGTCGACGAGAAGAAGCGCACCATCTCGGTGCTCGAGCCCGGCATCACCCGGGTCGAGGACCACCTCGGCCTCGACAACCTCTACGACTCGGTCAACACCCCGCTCATCTCGTTCCTGAACAACTCCATCAAGGCCAAGGAGCTGTTCCGCAACGACAAGGAATACGTCCTGATGGACGGCGAGGTGCTCATCGTCGACGAGCACACCGGCCGGATGCTCGCGGGACGTCGCTACAACGACGGCCTGCACCAGGCGATCGAGGCCAAGGAGGGGGTGACGGTCCGCGAGGAATACCAGACCCTCGCCACCGTGACCCTGCAGAACTACTTCCGCCTCTACGACAAGCTCTCCGGCATGACCGGAACGGCCATGACCGAGGCCTCGGAGTTCGACAAGACCTACAAGCTCGGCGTGGTCCCGATCCCGACCAACAAGCCGATGAAGCGCATCGACCGGGGCGACCTCGTCTACCGGACGGAAGAGGCGAAATACGACGCCGTGGTGGACGACATCGCCGAGCGCAACGCCCTCGGTCAGCCGATCCTCGTCGGCACCGTCTCGGTCGAGAAGTCGGAGTACCTCTCCGACCTGCTCAAGAAGCGCGGCATCGCGCACACGGTCCTCAACGCGAAGGTGCACGCCGACGAGGCCAAGATCGTCGCCATGGCCGGCCACAAGGGCGCGGTCACCGTCGCCACCAACATGGCCGGTCGAGGCACCGACATCATGCTCGGCGGCTCGGTCGAGTTCCTCGCTGACGCCGAGCTGCGCAAGCAGGGCCTGCAGCCGTCCGGCGAGACCGCCGACGCCTACGACGCCGCGTGGCCCGAGATGCTCGTCAAGATCAAGGAGCAGGTCGGCAACGAGCACGAC
>NZ_JAOPWY010000001.1 GCF_025965415.1 Nocardioides sp. | reverse complement strand
GCGACCGGCCGCGACCTCGGCCGCGACGTCCGCGGCGGCGAGGGCGTCGCTGGCCGCCTCCACGACCTCGGGGGAGAGGACGTGCTCGATGGCCAGCGCGGACGCACCCAGCACCGCGGCCTCCCCGCCGGCCCTGGAGGTGACGATGCGCAGGTGCTCGGTGGCCAGCGGCAGCGAGCGCTGGTAGACCGACTCCCGGATCCCGGCGAGCAGGTGCTCGCCGGCGCCGGCGACCTGGCCGCCGATGACCACGACCGACGGGTTGATCAGGTTGACCATGGTGGCGACGACCTCGCCGATGTCTCGCCCGGCCTGGCGGACCACAGCCATGGCCACCTGGCTGCCCGCGCGCACGAGGTCGACCACGTCACCCCCGGTCTCGGCGCTCCCGCCCTGGGCGCGGACCGCGGCGGCCAGCGCGGGGCCGGCCGCCACCGCCTCGAGGCAGCCGGTGTTGCCGCAACGGCACGGTACGTCGGCGGCGCCGGGGACGCGGACGTGCCCGAGGTCGCCCGCGGTGCCCTGCGCGCCACGCTGGAGCACGCCACCGGACACGATGCCGGCGCCGATGCCGGTCGCGACCTTGATGAGCACGAGGTCGTCGACGTCGCGCAGGTGCAGGCGCCGCTCGCCCAGGGCCATGATGTTGACGTCGTTGTCGACGAGCACCGGCACGGGATAGTGCCGCTGGAGGTGGCCCGGCACGTCGTAGCGGTCCCAGCCCGGCATGATCGGGGGGTTGATCGGTCGACCCGTGGAGTGCTCGACCGGACCGGGCAGGCCGATGCCGATGGCGGCGAGGTCCGCGATCGGCCGGCCGCTGGCCGCGAGCAGGTCGCGCACGGACTCCACGACCCACGTGAGCATCGGGACCGGTCCGTCCGCGACAGCGAGCCGGGCGTCCACCTCGCCGAGGATCGTGCCGTTGAGGTCGGTCAGCGCCGCCCTCGCGTGGGTGGCTCCCACGTCCACGCCGACGACCAGGCGGGCCGTCGGGTTGAGCGCGAAGAGGGCGGGGGGACGGCCGCCGGTGGAGCGGGCACCGCCGAACGGCGCGACCAGTCCGAGCCGCATGAGGGTGTCGATCCGGGCGGTGACGGTGGAGCGGGCCAGGCCCGTCGCGTCGGCGAGCTGCGCGCGGGTCCAGGGCCTTCCGTCGCGAAGGAGGTCGAAGAGCTCGCCGGTGCGCACGGGCGGAGTCAAGCACATCCCGAACTTTGAACGCTAGGCGACAGACTTTTGATTGACCCTCGACAAAAGCGGGTGACGCATGCCACAGTTCGCGGGTGACGTCCCCGCCGACCACGGCCCCCTTGCTCGAGATGCGCGGCATCGTGAAGCGCTTCCCCGGCGTGCTCGCGCTGGGCGGCGTCGACCTCGACGTCCGTCCGGGCGAGGTCCACTGCCTGTTTGGGCAGAACGGCGCCTGCAAGTCCACCCTGATCAAGGTTCTCTCCTCCTGCTACCAGCCCGACGAGGGCGAGATCCTCTGGGAGGGCCAGCCCGTCACGCTGTCCACGCCGCAGTCGGCGATGAAGCTGGGCATCTCCACGATCTACCAGGAGCTCGACCTGGTGCCGGGCCTCTCCGTCGCGGAGAACGTCTTCTTGGGACACGAGCTCTCCTCGGCCGGGATGAGCCAGCGTGGCCGGACGAACCGGGTGACCGCCGACCTGCTCGCCCGCCTCGGGCACAGCGAGATCCCTCCGACCCGCGAGGTCGGGCGACTCACGCCTGCTGCCCAGCAGATCGTCAGCATGGCCCGTGCCCTCTCGCAGGACACCCGCCTCCTCGTCCTCGACGAGCCGTCGGCCGTGCTCGACCAGGGCGAGGTCGACAACCTCTTCCGCGTCATCCGCGACCTCACCACCGAGGGCGTGGCCGTGGTCTACATCTCCCACCGCCTCGAGGAGATCCGCCAGATCGGCGACCGCATCACCGTGCTCAAGGACGGCATCACGGTCGCCTCGGGTCTCGCCGTGGCCGACACGCCCACCGCCGACCTCATCAAGCTGATGACGGGGCGCTCGATCGAGTACGTCTTCCCGCCCCGCGGCACCAGCGTGGCCACCTCGGGCGACGCCGTCCTCGAGGTCAGCGGACTCGAGCTGCCGGGGGTGTTCTCCGGAGTCGACCTCAGCGTCCACGCCGGGGAGATCGTCGGGCTGGCCGGGCTTGTCGGCGCCGGACGGTCCGAGATCCTCGAGACGGTCTACGGCGCCCGCCGTCCGTCCGCGGGCACCGTACGCGTCAACGGGCGCGAGCTGCGCCGCGGATCGGTCCCGGCAGCAGTCAAGGCCGGTCTCGGACTAGCCCCCGAGGAGCGCAAGAGCCAGGGCCTGCTGCTCGACCAGGCGGTCTATCGCAACATCACGATCTCCACGCTCGGTCGCTTCGCCCGCCTGGGGCTCCTCGACAGCGGCGAGGAACGTCGTCGCGCCACCGAGGTCACCCAGTCGCTCGACGTGCGCCCGGGCGGTGTCGACCGCCTCGTACGCCTCCTCTCGGGTGGCAACCAGCAGAAGGTCGTCCTGGCGCGGTGGCTGCTCCGGGAGTGCCGGGTGCTCCTGCTCGACGAGCCCACGCGTGGCGTCGACGTCGGCGCCCGGGCCGAGATCTACGCCGTCGTCCGCGCCCTGGCCGACTCGGGCGTCGCCGTCGTGGTCGTGTCGAGCGAGGTGGAGGAGGTGCTCGGGCTCGCGGACCGGGTGCTGGTGGTCCGCGAGGGCCGCGTCGTGCACGAGGGACCTGCACAGGAGATCGACGAGTCCCGTGTCCTCGATCTCGTCATGGAAGGAAGCGCCGCATGAGCGAGCACCGCACCACCCCCGACCAAGCCCCTGACCTGACCGCGGTGGAGAACACCGTGGCTCCCTCGAGCGACACCGTCCGGGTGGAGCGCGCCGCCTCCGAGTCCGCGGGGACGTCGCGGGGTGCCGGCCTGATGAGCGGCGCCTTCGGTCGCAACATCGGCCTGGTGGTGGCGCTGCTCGTGATCTGCGTCGTCGGCGCCGGCACCGCGGGCGACCGCTTCGCGAGCATCGACAACCTGGTGACGATCCTGCGACTCGCCTCCATCGTCGGCGTGGTCAGCATCGGCATGACGTTCGTGATCATCGGAGGGGGGATCGACCTGTCCGTGGGCGCCATCGTGGCGCTCTCCTCGGTGTGGGCGACCACCTTCGCCACCCAGAACATGGCCGAGGACGCCCACTGGACCCTCATGGTGTTGGTCGCCCTCGTGGTCGGCGGGGCCTGCGGACTCGTCAACGGCGTGCTGATCGCCTACGGCAACATCGTCCCCTTCATCATGACCCTCGCCATGCTGGCGTCCGCACGTGGACTGGCCGAGATCATCTCCGAGCGACGCACCCAGATCGTGCGGGTCGATGGGTTCAAGGACTTCTGGTCCGCCGACGTCCTCGGCGTCCCGCTGCTCGTCGTCATCTTCGCCCTGGTCGCGGTGGGGGGCTGGTTCCTGCTCAACCGGACGACCTTCGGGCGTCGCACCCTCGCCGTCGGTGGCAGCCCCGAGGCAGCGCGTCTCGCCGGCATCAACGTCAAGCGTCATACGGCCATGCTCTACGTGCTCGTCGGGCTCTGCTGCGGCCTGGCCGCGCTCATGTACCTCGCCCGCACCTCGACCGGCAGCTCCACCCACGGCACGCTTCTGGAGCTCGACGCGATCGCCGCGGTCGTCATCGGCGGGACGCTCCTCACCGGCGGGCGCGGCACCATCGTCGGCACCGTGATCGGCGTGCTCATCTTCAGCACTCTCAGCAACGTCTTCGTCCTCAACAACCAGGACAGCTCGACCCAGGCCGTCGCCAAGGGTCTGATCATCGTCGTCGCCGTGCTGCTCCAGCAGCGCCTGGCCCGACGCTCGACCACGACCTGACCAGCTGGCCATGCACGCACTCGGAACTCCGCCCCACCCGCACCACACCGCACCATCGCACCCACACCAGACACAAGGAGCACATCCCATGCGACTGCGCACCACCACCTCACGGCAGCAGAGCCGCCGCTACCCCGGCCTCGTGGTCGGCGCGGTCGCCGTCCTCGCCCTGTCCGCCTGCACCGGCAGCGCCGAGGACGCCGCCAACGACGAGGAGAGCTCCTCGGACTCCGCCCCCGTGGCCGCCGAGGGCGGCAACGACGAGGCCGGCGACACCGTCACGATCGGCTTCTCCGCACCCGCCGCCGACCACGGCTGGATGGCGGCCATCACCAACAACGTCCGCGACCTCGCCGAGCAGTACCCCGACCTCGACCTGCAGATCGCCGAGGGCACCAACGACGTCAACCTCCAGATCAGCCAGGTCGAGACCTTCATCAACGACGGCGTCGACGCCATCGTCCTGCTGCCCTTCGACGGAGCCGCGATGACCCCCGTCGCCCTCCAGGCGATGGAGGCCGGCATCACGGTCATCAACGTCGACCGTGAGTTCGACGACCCCAACGCCGCCCGGGTCACCGTGCTCGGCGACAACTACGGCATGGGCGTGTCCGCCGGCCAGTACGTCTGTGAGCAGGCCGACGGCAACGAGGACGCCGTCGTCGCCGAGATCGCCGGCATCGACTCGCTGCCGCTGACCCAGGACCGCAGCCAGGGCTTCGAGGACGCGCTGTCCGAGTGCGGCCTCGACGTCGATGCCCGCCAGGCGGCGGAGTTCACCGTCGAGAGCGGCGAGGAGGTCGCGGCCAGCCTCCTGCAGGCCGAGCCGAAGATCGACTTCCTGTGGAACCACGACGACGACCAGGGCGTCGGCGTCCTGGCCGCGATCGAGAACGCCGGTCGCGACGAGTTCGTGATGATCGGCGGGGCCGGTTCCGCCAACGCCATGCGCGAGATCCAGGACGGCAGCGGGGTCCTCAAGGCGACGGTCATCTACCCGTCGACCCAGGGTGCCGACGGCGTCAAGCTCGCCCGCCTGCTCCTGCAGCAGAAGGCTATGACCGACCTGGTCGAGGTCGAGGTCCCGCGCCTGGTGCAGCTCTACGCGCCGGTCGTCACCGGCGACAACGTCGACCAGTACATCGACTCCGCCTTCGAGTCCTGAGCGACGTCCCGTCCGGCGCCCGCGGGCGTCGGACGGGGCTGCTGCATCGAGCCGGTCGACGACAGAACAGGATCCATGATGACCTCCGAGCACGACACGCTGTCCGTGGGGATGGTGGGCTACGCCTTCATGGGGGCGGCGCACTCCCAGGCGTGGCGCAACGCCCCCCGCTTCTTCGACCTGCCGCTGCGCCCCCGGATGGCGGCGGTGGCGGGTCGCGACCCGGCGAAGGTTTCCGCGGCCGCCACCCGGCTCGGGTGGGAGACCACCGAGACGTCGTGGCAGGCGCTCATCGCTCGGGACGACATCGACCTGATCGACGTCTGCACCCCCGGTGACACGCACGCCGAGATCGCCATCGCGGCGCTCGAGGCGGGCAAGCACGTGCTCTGCGAGAAGCCCCTGGCCAACACTGTCGAGGAGGCCGAGGCCATGGTCGCGGCCGCCGAGAAGGCCGCCGCGCACGGCGTACGCTCCATGGTCGGCTTCACCTACCGACGCGTCCCCGCGATCGCCCTCGCGCGCCAGCTCGTCGCCGAGGGCCGCATCGGCACGATCCACCACGTCCGGGCGCAGTACCTGCAGGACTGGATCGTCGACCCGGAAGCCCCGATGTCGTGGCGTCTGGAGAAGGCGAAGGCCGGGTCCGGGGCACTGGGCGACATCGGAGCGCACATCGTCGACCTCACGCAGTTCATCACCGGGGACACCATCGCCACGGTCACCGGGAGGCTGGAGACGTTCGTCAAGGAACGCCCGCTGCCCGCGGAGTCCCACACCGGACTGTCGGGCACGGCGAGCGCGACCGGCCGCGGCACGGTCGACGTCGACGACGCGGCGGCGTTCCTGGCCCACTTCCGCGGAGGCGCGCTGGGCGTCTTCGAGGCCACCCGGTTCGCCAACGGGCGCAAGAACGCCATCCGCATCGAGGTCAACGGATCTCGTGGCAGCATCGCCTTCGACTTCGAGGACATGAACGTCCTCCACTTCTACGACGGCGGCGACGCCGAGGCGACGGCGGGATTCCGGCGGATCCTCGTCACCGAGCCCCAGCACCCCTACGTCGCCGCGTGGTGGCCGCCCGGGCACGTGCTGGGCTACGAGCACGGTTTCACCCACCAGGTCGTCGACCTGGTCACCGACATCGCTGCCGGCAACGACCCGAGCCCGTCCTTCGCCGACGGGCTGCAGGTCCAGCGCGTCCTCGCAGCCGTCGAGGCGAGCTCGCTCAGCTCCACGTGGCAGGACATCCCCGCATGACACCAGCACCGCTCCAGCAGAGAAGGGACACCTGATGACTCGCCCTGTCACCCTGTTCACCGGCCAGTGGGCCGACCTGCCGTTCGAGGAGATGTGCCGGCTCGCCTCCGGCTGGGGCTACGACGGCCTGGAGCTGGCCTGCTGGGGTGACCACTTCGACCCCTGGGCTGCCGTCGAGGACGAGTCCTACGTCCCGGCCAAGCTCGAGATGCTGAAGAAGTACGACCTCCAGGTGTTCGCCATCAGCAACCACCTCAAGGGCCAGGCGGTGTGCGACGACCCGATCGACGAGCGGCACCGCGGCATCCTCCCGGACAGGATCTGGGGTGACGGCGACGCCGAGGGCGTACGGCAGCGCGCGGCCGAGGAGATGAAGATGACCGCCCGGGCGGCTCGCAAGCTCGGGGTGGACGTCGTAGTCGGGTTCACGGGTTCCTCCATCTGGAAGTACGTCGCGATGTTCCCGCCGGCATCGCAGGAACTGGTCGACGCCGGCTACCAGGACTTCGCCGACCGCTGGACCCCGATCCTCGACGTCTTCGACAGCGAGGGCGTGAAGTTCGCCCACGAGGTCCACCCGTCGGAGATCGCGTACGACTACTGGACGACCGTCGCCGCTCTCGAGGCGATCGGTCATCGTGAGGCCTTCGGGCTCAACTGGGACCCGTCGCACTTCGTGTGGCAGGACCTGGACCCGGTCGGGTTCCTGTGGGACTTCAAGGACCGGATCTACCACGTCGACTGCAAGGACGCGAAGCGCCAGACGGGCAACGGGCGCAACGGTCGGCTCGGCTCGCACCTGCCCTGGGCGGACCCTCGTCGCGGCTGGGACTTCGTCTCGACCGGACACGGCGACGTCCCGTGGGAGCAGTGCTTCCGGATGCTCAACACCATCGGCTACACCGGCCCGATCTCCGTCGAGTGGGAGGACGCCGGCATGGACCGGCTCGTGGGGGCGCCCGAGGCGCTCGAGTTCGTGCGCGGGCTGGCCTTCGACGCGCCGGACGCGGCCTTCGACGCCGCGTTCGCCACGAAGGACTGACGCGCCGCACCGCGGCGGCGGGCGGTGTCCCCGGCCGCGGCTAGGGTTCTCGGGTGCCTGACCCCTCGCCCACGACCACCGCCGAGCCGGTCGACCTCGCCGACGCCGACTCCGTGCGCGCGGTGCTGGCGACCGCGGTGGCCGAGCTCGGGGGCCAGGAGCGCCCGGGCCAGGTCCAGATGGCGCAGGCCGTGGCCGACGCGATGGTCGACGGCTTGCACCTGCTCGTCCAGGCCGGCACCGGCACCGGCAAGTCGCTGGCCTACCTGGTGCCGAGCCTGCTGCACGACAAGCGGGTCGTGGTGGCGACCGCGACGCTCGCGCTCCAGCACCAGCTGGTCGAGCGCGACATCCCCGCCCTGGTCGAGGCCGCACAGCACGTGCTGCACGAGACCCCGTCCTACGCCGTGCTCAAGGGCCGCTCCAACTACGCGTGCCTGCACCGGATCCGCGAGGGCGTGCCCGACGACCAGGGCGTGCTGGTCGACGTGCCGCAGGGCTCGATGGCCGGCAAGGTGCTCGAGCTCCGCGGCTGGGCGGAGGAGCAGTCCCAGGCCGGAGGCAGCGGCGAGCGCGACGCCGCCCCACGCCACACCGACCGCGAGTGGCGCCAGGTCAGCGTCAGCCACCGCGACTGCCTGGGCGCGGCCAAGTGCCCGTTCGGGCAGGAGTGCTTCGCCGAGCTCGCCCGCGAGAAGGCCCACCGCTCCCACCTGGTCATCACCAACCACTCGCTGCTCGCGATCGACGCGATCGAGGGCGTGCCGATGATCCCCGACTACGACGTCGTGGTCATCGACGAGGCCCACGAGCTGACCGCCCGGGTGACCCAGGCCGCCACCGACGAGCTGGCGGCCACCGACGTCGAGCGCGCCTCGCGCCGCTCCCAGCGCCACGTCGACGGCCCCGAGGCCGACGACCTCGCCGACGCCGCGGGGGCG
>NZ_JAOPWY010000177.1 GCF_025965415.1 Nocardioides sp. | reverse complement strand
AAGGCCTCCTGGGTGGCGGAGCGGTTCCTAGATAGCTCCACTCCACACCGGGGAGGCCTTCGCCCATCTACAGATCAGACCGTGTCGTCGCAGGATCTCGACCAACGTGCCTGGGCATCACAGCTAGTGCATCGCGCAGGCTCCCATCCCACAAGTCCCTGCGGTCAGCCTCCGTCGCTGGGATATCAACACGCACCCACGGCAGATCCTGGTTGTAAGGCACTAATACCAGTGACTCCTGCGGGCGAAAGCCCAGCACGTGCGGCACCGCCGCGATCGAATCCTCGTGAGAGCTGATGACCAGGGTGGCATGTCCCCTCCCCCTTAGCCTGCCGCACCGGTGGCTTCGACCTGCGCCGACAGCCGCTCAGGCTGGGCGCAGTTCGTACTCAAGGGAATGTCCGCCGCCGACGGCGTCCGCATCCTCGGCGACCAGCCTCCTCACCCTCGTCGCTTCGCGCGCGGTCAATGTCTCGCCGCACCACTCGACGGCCTCCTTGAGACTCAACCCTTCGGCATCCGTCAACTGACGCAGCGCAGCCACCGCTAGCTTCTCGGCTGCGGCCACTGCCGCGTCCCGTTTGCCGATCGCCACCATGCCTGTTCGGCCAGAGCGATCGTCCGCGCTTCCCGTTCCACCCGTTCACGCCGACGCCTTTCGGCCATCTCTCGCGCCGCACGCCGCGCCTGCTTCCTGATCGTTTGCTGACGCATCCGGCCGACCTCTCACTCGGACTCACATGACTCGAACAACCACCTACGGCAGTTCGCCCACTCCGAGCGGTCACGACTTACCCGCAGACGGCCTAACCAAATGCCGTCGCACGAACAGGGCCAGCGTCCTCCCCGGAATTACGCCACCTTCCAAGTGCACACAGACCCGTGAATTACCATGCAGGAGGGCGCGCGTCAGCGCGGTCGGGCGTAGCCCGACGATGTGGTTGCCCGGTGGTGTCAGGCCGCGGGGTCGATGACAACTCTGTGACCGAGCTTCTCCAGCTGCGCGACCAGCCGGCGGGTGTGGGCTTCCTGGTTGCGCTTGGCCAGCCAGTCGGGTCCCAGGTCGCGGTAGGGCTCGTCCCGCTTCAGCACGTGGTAGGACGTGGTGAGGATCGAGTGGGCCACCGCGACCTGTGCCCGGCTCATCCCCCGGCGTCGGGTCAGGAGTGCATGCTGCACGGCGAGGTAGTTCTTCTCGCGCATCCGTCCCATCGATCCGGCCGCCTCGACCAGCATCGCCGAGAGCCACTTGTTCCCGCGCCGTCGCCCGGCGGTGTCCGCTTGCCGGCCGACTCGTACATCGCCGGCGCCAGACCGGCCCACGACGCCAGGTGCTGCGCGGTGGGGAACTTCGACATGTCCGCGCCGGTGTCCGCCACGATGGTCTGCGCCACCCGGACCCCGACACCCCAGGATGGTCTGCAGCAGCTCCAGCTCGTGTGCCCACGGCACGCACGCCGACTCGGTCACCGCATCCAGCTCGACCATCGCCCGCTCGACCCGATCCAGCCGGTCCAGGATCGACCTGGCCAACTGTGCGTGATGGGCGTCGAAGTGACCCTCCAGCGCCTGTGCCAGGTCCGGAATCTTGCGACGCATCCGACACTTGGCCATCTCGGCCAGCACCCGCGCGTCCGTCTCGCCGTCGACCATCGCGCCAAGCATCGCCCGTGCCGACACCGTGGTCAGCGACGATGCCACCGTCGACAGCTTGATTGAGGCGTCCTCGAGCATCAGCTCCAACCGCACCGTTTCCCGGGTCCGATCGCCCTGCAGCTGCACCCGGTTCCGCGTCATCATCCGCAACCGCCGGATCTGCAGCGGCGGCACGAACGACGGCTTCAGCAGCCCGTGCTCCAGCAGCTGCGCGATCCACTCCGCGTCCCGCACGTCGGTCTTCCTACCGGGCACCGCCTTCATGTGCGCCGCGTTGAGCAACCAGACCTCCATCACCTCCTCCAGAGAGTACAAGATCGGCTTCCAGCACGTCGAGGTCGACTCCATCGCCGCGATCGTCACCCCGTGCTCGAGCAGCCAGTCGCGCATCACGCCCAGCGACCCCGTGGTCGTCTTGAACGTCCTCGTCTCGCCGTGCCGTCCACGCCGCGCACCCGGGGTCCGCACGCACACCGTCACCGACGCCTTGCCGACATCGAGTCCCGCGACTCGGTCGTAGAGCACCTCCATCGCCACCAGCTCCCTCACTGGTCGACCGACCGGTCCCACCGGGCGGTCGGACCGGGTGTCGCTCGGAGGATCCTCTGCCGGGATACAGACCCACGTGCTCGTAGCAACAATCCACAGGCACCCGATGACCCCGCGACATACACCTCAACGGGCTCATCCCGCACCAGTGTGTGCCGACCTCGCCGAGCGACCCCCCGATTCTCATCCCCAACGCAGCGGACGGAGTCCGCAGGCCAACCCACCTCTTGCATTGTCGGCACGATCCGCATTCCGATTGTGCGGAACTCGGCCGATCGCCGGCGGCGTCCCCCGCACCGTAGGTAGGCGAGGAACGACACCTTGCGCCGGCGGGAGGCCGCGATGGCAATCCCGACCCCCGAGGTCGTGCGCAGCATTCTCGAGGCATCGGAGCCGCGGTTCCGCGCCTTCGTCGGTCTGTGTGCCTTCGCCGGCCTCCGGCTCGGCGAGACCGCCGCCCTGCAGGTCGGGGACGTCGACTTCCTGCGCCGCCAGGTGCATGTGCGCCGGCAGGTCCAGCGCCTCAACGGGGACATTGAGATCCGGCTGCCGAAGTACAACTCCGAGCGCACCGTCCACGTCCCCGACGCGCTGCTGCAGATGCTGTCCGAGCACGTCGCACTGGGTCTCCCCTACGACTGGCTGTTCGCCGAGGTCGAGGATGTGCCGCCGCACCAGAACACCGTCGGCCACCGGTGGCGCACCACGCTCCAGCGGGCTGGGTGGCGGGGGTCCGCCTACACGACCTGCGCCACTTCTACGCCTCCGGACTGATCGCCTCGGGCTGTGACGTGGTCGCCGTCCAGCGCGCCCTCGGGGACGCGAAGCCGACCACAACACTCACCACCTATGCGCACCTCTGGCCGACCACCGAAGACCGCGTGCGGGACGCCGCGGCGCGCCTGGTCGCCGAAGTCGTTGCTTCTGGTGAGGGCACAGTGAGGGCAGAACGTGTCTGAAAAGCCCCAACATGCCGTCTGACCTGCATAAACAGTGAACCGTCAGACGTTGAAGCGGAACTCCACCACGTCGCCGTCGGCCATCACGTAGTCCTTGCCCTCCATGCGCACCTTGCCGGCCTCCTTGGCCTTGAGCATGGAGCCGGCGGACATCAGGTCGGCGAAGGAGACGACCTCGGCCTTGATGAAGCCCTTCTGGAAGTCGGTGTGGATGACACCGGCGGCCTCGGGGGCGGTGGCACCCTTCCGGATCGTCCAGGCCCGGGTCTCCTTGGGGCCGGCGGTCAGGTAGGTCTGGAGGCCGAGGGTGTCGAAGCCGACGCGGGCGAGCTGGTCGAGGCCGGACTCGGTGATGCCCATCTCGGCGAGCATCTCGCGGGCCTCGTCGTCGTCGCCGAGCTCGACGAGCTCCGACTCGAACTTGGCATCGAGGAAGATCGCCTCGGCGGGCGCGATGATCGCGCGCATCTTGTCCTTGAGGGCCTCGTCGGCGAGCTCGTCGGCGTCGCAGTTGAAGACGTAGATGAACGGCTTGGCCGTCAGCAGGGACAGCTCGCGCAGCAGGCCGCGGTCGATGTCGGTCGCGATGATCGGGGTGCCGGACTCCAGCGCGTCCTTGGCGGCCTTCGCGGCCTCCAGGTTGGCGACCAGGTCCTTGACCTTGCGCGACTCCTTCTCCAGCCGCTGGATCGCCCGGTCGACGGTCTCCAGGTCGGCGAAGATCAGCTCGGTCTGGATGGTGGAGATGTCGTTGGCGGGGTTGACCTCGCCGTCGACGTGGGTGACGTCCTCGTCGCGGAAGACGCGGGTGACCTGGCAGATCGCGGCGGACTCGCGGATGTGCGCGAGGAACTTGTTGCCGAG
>NZ_JAOPWY010000133.1 GCF_025965415.1 Nocardioides sp. | reverse complement strand
CGGAGCCTTGACGGCGACGGACTTGAAGGTGCCGCGGATCTTGTTGACGACCAGGGTCGAGAGCGCCTCGCCCTCGATGTCCTCGGCGATGATCAGCAGGGGCTTGCCGCTCTGCATGACCTTCTCGAGCAGCGGAAGCAGGTCCTTGACCGTCGAGACCTTCTGGTTGGCGATCAGCACGTAGGGGTCGTCGAGGACGGCCTCCATGCGCTCCGGGTCGGTCATGAAGTACTGCGAGATGTAGCCCTTGTCGAAGCGCATTCCCTCGGTGAGCTCGAGGTCGAGCCCGAAGGTGTTCGACTCCTCGACAGTGATGACGCCTTCCTTGCCGACCTTGTCCATCGCCTCGGCGATGGCCTCACCGACGATGGTGTCGGCGGCATAGATCGACGCGGTCGCGGCGATCTGCTCCTTGGTCTCGACGTCCTTGGCCATGCCGAGCAGCTGCTCGGAGACGGCTTCGACGGCCTTCTCGATGCCGCGCTTGAGGGCCAGCGGGTTGGCGCCGGCCGCGACGTTGCGCAGGCCCTCGCGGACCATGGCCTGGGCCAGGACGGTGGCCGTCGTCGTGCCGTCACCGGCGACGTCGTCGGTCTTCTTGGCGACCTCCTTGACCAGCTCGGCGCCGATCTTCTCGTAGGGGTCCTCCAGCTCGATCTCCTTGGCGATCGAGACGCCGTCGTTGGTGATCGTGGGGGCGCCCCACTTCTTCTCCAGGACGACGTTGCGGCCCTTGGGACCGAGGGTGACCTTGACCGCGTCGGCGAGGGTGTTCATACCCCGCTCGAGCCCGCGGCGGGCCTCTTCGTTGAAAGCAATCAGCTTCGGCATAACTCTTCGCGATTCCTGTCGACGTGAGTCTGTGGTGGTGACGCCAGGCGGGCTGCCCGCGACGGACGGTCCGCTCGGCCGACGGTCCATTCCCGCCGGTTTGCGCAGACCTCAGCGTCACCTGGGTCGTTGTCACTCTCGTGTCGAGAGTGCCAGTCTCATGTCTAGCACTCGACCCCGGAGAGTGCAAACGCCGCCACGGGACCGTGGCGGCGTCAGCAGGGTGCCAGCAGGCTCAGGGAGCGGGCGGCATCTTCACGAAGCGAATGCCGTTGGACACCTGCGTGATCGCCGTGGTGAAGATGTTGCTCAGCGACGCCCCGTCGGCCGCGCAGAAGAAGTAGTCACCGTCGACGTTCTCGGCCTCGATCAGGGCCGGGGTGTTGCATGCGTTGGCGGTGCTGGGCAGCCCCGTGTTCGGGTCGGGCGATGCCGCGTTCGCGAGCACGTCACGCACGGCGGCGTACGCCGTCGAGGTGGAGCCCTTGCGGCAGCGAGCGGTCGCGGCGTCGCCGAACGCGATGGTGATGACCGTGATGTCCTGGGCCTTGGCCTTGTCTGCGACCGAGATCAGGTTGTTGCAGCCAGGGGGGCCACCCGCGGTCTGGGTCCCCGCGGACAGGTCACCGGAGTTCAGCTCGGTGTTGCCGAAGGACGGTCCCGACTCGTCCGGCATGCCGTCGGTCTCGAACACGAGCACCTTGCGGGGGGTCCCGGGTCGGGCCGGCATCGATGCGGTCTCGCCGCTCAGCAGCTTGGCGACGCCGCCCTTGAACGCACTGGCGAGGTGCGTGCCGTACTCAGCGGCGATCGATTGCGGCAGGCACGAGATGCCGTCCACCAGTGCGCTGGCATTGTTGAGCGTCGCCACCGACGTCGGCGAAGCCACCGTGGAGAGGTAGTTGTTGCTGAACGGGACCGGCGTCCAGGTGCCTGAGATGATCTGCGCGTTGGTGCCGAACCCCGGCGCCGGACGGCTCGTGGTGGTGGGTGTACCGGTGGTGGGTGTGTATGTGTAGGTGTCGATGACCGTGCTGGTGCTGGCGGGTGCCTTGGTGCTCGCCTCGGTGTAGCAGCGGCCGTCGCCGTTGGTGTCGCCGGTGCCGTCCCAGTGCCCGTTGTAGTTGCGGAGCGTGCTGGAGTCGTAGCTCTTCTCCTGGGCCACCGAGCACCCGGTGAGGCAGTTGTTGACGATGAAGTCGTCCTTCTGCGGACCATAGGTGTTGGCCTTGGCGGTGTAGTCGGTCGTGCGCGACTTGTGCAGCGTCCCGAACGACACGTAGTGCATGCTCGGCGTCATCACCTTGAGCATGTTGAGGATTGCGACCTTCATCGCCTCGCGGTCGGCGTACTTCATCGACGCCGTCCTGTCGGCCATGACCACCACGTCGAGGGGGTTGGGCGTGTCGTTGCCGCAGGAGCCCTTGCAGGCCACTGTGGTCACCGCGCCCGTGCTGCCCTCACGTCGGTCGTTGACACCGTTCGACAGCAGCCACTCACCGATGCTGGCGAACCCGAACGGGACGATCTTCTCGTCGGAGACCCGCATCGAGTTGCACTTGTCGCCCTGGTCGGGGAAGCACGGGATGGCACAGATGATCGTGTCGCAGCGCAGACCTGGATAGCTGGCTGCGGTGTAGGGCGGCGAGCCCGGGGTGCAGGTGGCCGGGATCTGCTCCGTGCGGACCGCCTTCGTGCTCCCGGTGGAGCCCACGATGCACCAGAGGTCGGTCTCCGGGCTGAGTGTCGGGTCCTGCGTCAGCGCCATCGCGCGGGCCTTCGCCATCGCGCCTGTGCCGTTGTTGGGCAGCTCGTAGGCGCCCGCATGTGCGGCGGCGTCGATGTTGTCGTGGAGCTGCTGGCGCTCCATGGCCAGGCTGCTGATGTCGACCGCCAGGGCGGCAGCGAAGAACAGGACGACGGCCATCAGCGCGACCATGATGGCCATGGCGCCGTCCTCGTCCCGACCGTCCCCGGGGCGGCGCCGTGGAGCCTTCATCACTCGATCCTCATCCGGGTGGTCTTGCTCAGGTTGATGCTGTCGGTGCCCATCAGGCCGGGCACCGGGGTGATCCAGGGGTGGGAGTAGGTGATCGTCAGGATCGCCGTGCCCCCCGAGGCCTTGCCCGCCGTCCACGAGGCGCACGGCGTGGTGGAGTTGGGCTTCTGGCAGGTGAGCGAGACGGTGGTCGCCGTCACGCCGCTGTCACCCAGGTACTTGTTGACGACCGCGGTCACCTCCGCGCTGGTCTGTCCCAGGCTCGCCGCACGAACGCCCTCGCGGGCGGCGTTGTTGAGCATCGTGTAGCGGTTGATGGCGAAGCCGGCGTCGATCATGCCCGCGACGAGTGCGAGCAGGATGGGCATCAGCAGCGCGAACTCCACGGCGACGGCACCCCGCTCACCACCCCTGCGCCTGCGGTTGTGCGACGATCCCACGACGGTCCTCCCCCTGGTGCCGTGGCCCCCAGGCGCACGACGGTGCTCAGTCCTGCGAACCCGGGAACGTGAGCCACGCCCCGCGCGCAGGATGGACCCATCATCCGGGCAGGTGCCCCTCCGCCGCGCCGCCCGAAGAGGCCTTTCGAATAGCCCGTTCGGACTATTTATCGAGGCCCGAAAGAGCCACGTCGGGCCAGCACCAGGTCGGCGTACGGCGCGGCGTTGGCGGGCGACACGTCCAGGTAGAGCCCCGGCTCGATCAGCTCGAGCTCGCTCACCACCCAGTCGCCGCCCCACTGCAGCAGGTCGACGCGCAGGTAGTCCATCGGTCGGCCGAAGCGCTCCGCCATCGCGTGGTGGGCGCGCAGCGCCAGGTCGCCGACGTCGCCCATCGCGGCGGTGCGCACCCGTCCGCCGTACTCCTCGTTGACGCGTACGTCATCGGCGCCGGGCTGCTTGTCGAAGCGCTGGGTGAGCCGTCCGTCGATCACGTAGACCGACACCTCGCCGTGGGTGCGGATCGACTCGACGAGGGGCTGGACCACCCACGAGCCGTCGACCAGCCGGGGGTCGTCCGGGTCGCTGACCACCATGAGTCCCGCGCCACCGGCTCCCACCCGCGGCTTCACCACCGCGGTGCCGAACCCGGCGATGCCCCGGGCGAGGTCGGCGCGGTCGTCGGCGACCAGCGTCGGCACCGCGGGCAGGTCGCCGAGGTCGGCCAGGTAGCGCTTGTCGTGGTTCCAGGCGAAGACGTCGGCACCGTTGAGCAGCCGGGACGGGTCGAGCGAGGCGGTCCAGGCGAGGAACTCCTCGGGGCGGGAGATGTAGTCCCACGTCGACCGCACCGCCACGAGGTCCGCGCCGGCCCAGTCGACCTCCGGGTCGTCCCAGCGGGCCCACGAGGCATCGATGCCCCGCTCGGCGAGGGCGGCGTCGAGGACCGGCGCACCGGGTTCACCCAGCGGGAGGTCGCCGCTGGTCGCGAGAAGGATGCTCATGCGTCTGGTAGGTCGGACGAGCCGTGGAAGGTGTGGGCGGCGTGGTCGCGGTTGGTGCCCTCGCGGTTGTCACCCTTCTCGATGATCACGAGGTTGTGGTAGCAGTGCACGGCCCGGACCCACTGGTCGGTGTAGGTGGGCTGATAGTCCTCGAGGAGGAACTCCTCGTGGTTGAGGCCGTCGATGAGGTCCTTGACCAGGTCCATCGACGTGCCCGCGGCACGCGGCTCCAGCTCACCGCCCCAGGCCGGCCAGTAGGACGTCTGGGTGTCCTCGATGCAGTAGATCGCACCGTCGGGCAACAGCGGGAACAGGATCCGGAAGGACTCCCGGACGTGGGCCGGGATGTGGCTGCCGTCGTCGATGACGACGAGCGGAGCCCCCTGCTCCTCGATGATCCGATGCAGGATGGCGGGGTCGGTCTGGTCACCGAGGTAGGTGTGGATGTGCCCACGCGTCAGCCACGTCTTGTCCTCGATGTCGAGGCCGACGATGGTCGCCTTCGGGAAGAACCAGCGCCACATCTTCATCGACGCCCCGCTGCGCCGGCGCTTCTTGTAGCCACCGATGCCGAGCTCGAGCAGGGTGAAGGAGTCCTGGCGCAGGTGCTGCAGGTGGCGCTCGTAGTGGGGGGTGTACTTGTGGACGCCCCACTTGTCGGTGCGGAACTCGATGGCCAGCTCGGTGAGGTTGCTGGCGAGCAGGCGACGACGGCGGGCGGCCTTGGCACTGTCCGGGGGCGGGCCCGCCTGCTCGCGATCGGGCGGGGTCTGCATGCGGCTGGCCTTCTGGGCCGCCTTCTTGACGGCCTCGCCGGCTCGTCGAGCAGTGGTGCGCACCCGGGAACCCTAGCCTGACCCACCCACGTCCGGGGCGTGGTACCCGAACGGCACCTCCTGCACCACTCCCAGCGCCGCCAGCACCGACGGGAGCACGGCCTTCGCGGTCCGTTTGTAGCCGTGGGCACTGGGATGGAAGCGGTCCAGGCTGGACATCTCCTCCGGGTTGGAGATGAAGAACGGCCCCACCACGTGCGCCAGCGACATGGCCCGCGCGCCACGGTCGAGGGCCGTCACCCACTGGGCCTCGGCCAGCTGGCGGGAGGCGCGCGAGCCGAGGGCACGCAGCGGCTGCGACACCGACCGCAGGGCGCCCAGGTCGGGACACGTGCCGACCACCACCTCCGCCCCGCGCGCCCGCAGGTCGTCGATGGCCTCGGTGAGGTGGCGCACGGAGTCGGCGACCGGCACGCGGTGGGTGACGTCGTTGCCCCCGACGACGATCACCGCCACGTCGGGCCGGTAGGAACCGGGCAGACCGGCGAGCTGGGTGGCGAGCCTGCTGCTCTCGGCGATGGAGTCGCCGAGGACGACGAGGTCGACCGGCTCGCCGTACGTCTTCTTGTAGTGCTTGTCGCCCGCCGGGGCCCGCTCGCCGAGCGCTTGCCGATGGCCCTCCGTGCCTGGGCGGCCTGCCGGTGCAGCAGCTCGCGGGCGCCGTACGCCGTCGCGCCGGCGAGACCGCCGAGGACGGCCAGCGCGAGGCCGGCCCGGGTGAGGTGGGTGCTGGTCACCCTCCCTTCAACCACGCCGACCTGAACGCACGGGCACGTGCGGGCGTCGAACGACCCAACGGTCCTGCACAGATGGGCCGACGTACTCAGGACAGCGCGGGCGGCACGCGCCACGCTGGGGCCATGAACGCTCCCGCGCCCGTCATCACCCGTCCGGTCCCACCGCGCCAGCTCGCCTGGCTGCGCTCCGAGGTCGCCGACTGGACCACGCAGGGCATCATCAGCGAGGACCAGGCCACGCGCATCGCCACGAGGTACAGCGCCGACACGCACACCCGCTTCAGCATCGGGCGGGTCCTGCTCTACCTCGGCGGCGGGTTCGTCGGCATCGGCGTGATCTGGCTGGTGGCCGCCAACCTCGACCAGCTCTCCCCTGTGTCCCGCTTCGTCGCGGTCACCCTCATCTGGCTCACCTTCCTCCTCGGCAGCGAGCTCCTCGCGAGCAGGAAGGCGTCCGCGCCCGTCGTGGGCGCGGCCCGGCTCCTCGCCGCACTCGGCATCGGCGCGGTCCTCTTCCAGGCCGCCCAGTCCCTGCAGGTCCCCGCCTTCGAGCCCCGCCTGCTGGGGCTCTGGTCCGCGGCAGCCCTGCTGCACGGCTACCTCAGGCGGGCGTACCTGCCCTTCCTCGTCGGACTGTTGACCGGAGTCGCGTGGTGGCTCACCCAGCCGATGTGGGACGAACCCAGCGGCCTCACCGTGGTGCTGCTCCTCGGCGCCGGCGCCGTGCTCGCGGCCGGCCTGGCCGTGCTCCACGACGGTCGTCTCGACGCCTTCGCGCGGGCCTGGCGCGCGGTCGGCGGGGGCATGGCGCTGCTGGCGATGTTCGTGGCCGCCGTCCCGGACATCGGTGGCGACGGGATCGTCTGGTCCGGCTGGCTCGTGCTCGCCCTGGTGGTCGCCGGGATCGCGGCAGCCGCTGCCGTCGCCGTACGCCCCGGCGTGCATGCCCTCGAACCGCTCGGCGCGATCGTCGTCCTCACGGTTGCCACCCTCATCGGCCTCTGGACGACCGGGACCGACACCTCCGACGTCGACGCGACCGACTGGTTCCACGCGGCGACCTCGGTGGCCGCCTACGTCGTCCTCGCCGTCGCGCTCGTGGCGCTCGGCACGGTGCGCGAGCACCCGGCGCTCACGTGGATGGCGATGACCGGACTGGTCGTGTTCACGACCTTCCAGAGCTTCGCGGTGTTCGCCCCGATCGTCACCGGAGCGTGGCTCTTCGTGGTGCTCGGCACGGTCTTCCTCGGCACCGGCTTCCTCTTCGACCGGGCCCGGCGCGAGCTGGCGCAGGTCCTGGACAGTGACACCTCCACCACCGAAGGGACCGACCGATGAACCGCATCGCCGTCACCGCCGTCGTCGCCGTGGGCCAGCTGGCGCTCGTGGGGCTGGGAGTCGCTCCCCAGCTCTCCGCCCGGCTCACCGGGGACACCTACCTCATGGCAGTCGCGCCGCTCGACCCGATCGACCCCTTCCGGGGGGCATACGTCTCCCTCGACTACCCCGACCTGCGCCACGAGTCGTCGGACTCGTCGGACGCCACGGGCCTGGGCGCCCTCGACGACGGCGAGGAGGGCGACGTCTACATCATCCTCGTGCGGCAGGGCGACGTGTGGGCGGCCGACGAGTGGAACCGGGAGCGCCCGGCGGACGGGCCCTACCTCGCCTGCGACGACCGGTCGTGGCAGATCCGCTGCGGGATCGAGAGCTGGTTCCTGCCCCAGGACGACGCCGCCGCGACCGAGGACCTGCTGCGCGACGGCGCGGTGGCCGAGGTGCGGATCGACGGTCGCGGCAACGCCGCGCTGGTCGACGTACGGGCTCCGTGAGACGCGGCGCCCGCCGCCTCAGTCGAGCCGGGTGAGCGAGACGGAGTAGTAGGTCTCCTCGTCGGCGACCATCTCGTCGGGGTCGATGGCGATCGTCTTCGGCACGCCTCGCCGCGTGTAGTCGACGTCGACGCGGTCGGCCTCCGCGGACGCACTGCGGATCATCGTGAACAGCTCGTCGACCGAGTAGCCGCGGCGCGGCGACAGCGCGCGCTCGCCCCGGGTGACCCGACGCGTGCTGTCGTTGCGGATCAGCGTGCGTACGGCGTCGCTCGGCACGCAGAAGCAGCTGAGCCGGACCGTGATGACGTAGTCGTCGATCCCCTTGGTCTGCCAGCGCTGCCACGCCGCCGACAGCTCGGGCTCCTCGTTGATGCCCGGCACGAAGGGTTGCACCGGCTGGGGGTCGGCGGCCGCGACAGCAGGAGCGGCGCCGGCCCCGATGGTCAGCGGGAGGAGGGCGGCGAGCACGGCTCGCTTCATCGTCGTCATGGTGCTGGGACGGCGACCGGGGCGGGTCCGGTTCCCCTCAGCCGCCGGCGACGGCGGGGATCACCGAGATCTGCACGCCGTCGGGGGTGGCGGTCGCGAGGTCGTCGAGGAAGCGCACGTCGTCGTTGCCGACGTAGACGTTGACGAACCGGCGCAGGTTGCCGGCCTCGTCGAGGATGCGGCCCTTGATGCCCGAGTAGCTCGCGTCGAGGTCGTCGAGGACGGCGGCCAGGGTGCCGCCCTCGGCGCTGACCTCGGACTCGCCACCGGTGTAGGTGCGCAGGATGGTCGGGATCCGGACGGAGACTGCCATGACTGTTTCCTTTGCTGGGTGATGGAGCGGCGTCTGGTGCGTGCGGCTGCAAGGCGGAGGTGCGTCGGCGACCTTCAAGCGAAGCGGGTCGTCAAGCGCCGACAACGCGGCAGACGCTCCACCGGACCTCGCTCAGACGATGTTGGCGGCGACGAAGGCGTCGTAGGACGGGGCGATGGTGGCGACGGCGCCGACCCGGTCGGACACGGCGTCGAGGGTCTTGAGGCCGTGGCCGGTGTTGATGATGACGGTCTCCAGCGAGGTGTCGAGCTGGCCGGTCTCCACCAGCTTCTTCAGCACGCCGACCGTGGTGCCGCCGGCGGTCTCGGTGAAGATGCCCTCGGTCCGCGCGAGCAGCACGATCGCCTCGCGGACCTCCTCGTCGCTGATGTCCTCGACCGCCCCACCGGTGCGGCGGCAGATGTCGAGGACGTAGATGCCGTCCGCAGGGTTGCCGATGGCCAGGCTCTTGGCGATGGTGTCGGGCTTGACCGGTCGGATGGCGTCGGTCTCGGCCTTGTAGGCCACCGACACCGGGGAGCACCCGGTGGCCTGCGCGCCGAAGACCCGGTAGGGCTTGTCCTCGACCAGCCCGAGCTTGATGAGCTCCTGGAACGCCTTGTCGACCTTGGTCAGCTGCGAGCCGGACGCGACGGGGATCACGATCTGGTCGGGCAGGCGCCAGCCGAGCTGCTCGGCGATCTCGTAGCCGAGCGTCTTGGAGCCCTCGGCGTAGTAGGGCCGGACGTTGACGTTGACGAAGGCCCAGCCGTCCTCCTCACCGGCGATCTCGGAGGCGAGCTTGTTGACGTCGTCGTAGTTGCCGTTGACGGCGACGAGCCGGTCGGTGAAGACGGCCGAGTTGACCTGCTTGGGCTGCTCGAGGTTGCTCGGGATGAAGACCACGGTCTTGATGCCGGCGCGGGCGCCGGCCGCGGCGACCGCGTTGGCGAGGTTGCCGGTGGACGGACACGCGAACACCTTGGAGTGGAACTCGGT
>NZ_JAOPWY010000112.1 GCF_025965415.1 Nocardioides sp. | reverse complement strand
CATGGACTCTGCGTCTGATGTCCCGGACGGGCCGAACCCGCGTCGGTGCCGAGAGCTCTGGACTCGGTCGCCGCCCAGGATTGGCTGGCCCAGGCGTTCGCTTCTCCTATCAACCATTGATCCGGGTGTGGCATCTGTCAACGAGACCTCTAGACCGGACTGCCCGTCACCAACTCCTCGAGACCCCCTCTAAGGCACGCGTCACGGAACCGCCTTCGCTGCGTGCATCAGACGACTCGGCTCCGCGGGTAGCAGCGAGGTCCCGCGCCTCGGTTGACTCCCCTCGCTGGTCGTTGAAAGTGCACGCACCGCGACGGCTCCGTCAGGGGCGGCTGAACCCGGATCAAATTGGCGCCCGCCCGATCTTGGGGCTGGCGAGCTCCGACTAGGTGCTGGAACATCGGAGGATGAGGCTGCGGCCACTTTTACGGACTATGCGTGCCGGCGACACGCGAGGGCGTCTCTTTGCTCTGTCGTCGACGCGTGTCGCTCTCGACGTTGCGGTAAAGGGTGCCGCAATTCGGAGCGGCTTGCTCGAAGAGTTGAAGCGGCCGACGGCCGTTGACGAGCTGGCCGCGAACCGAGGCTGGCCCGATGCCTCGCTCGTGGAGGCGGCTTTGCAGTCGTTCGCCTCCCACCGGTTGGTCGAAAAGCACCGCGGAAGGTGGCGCATCGCCAACCGGGGGCGTCGATTGTTGAACGACGAGCTCACACGCGCCGCTTACGAAGCTTTCTCGACCTACCACACCGGCCTCTACCGCGATCTCGAGGAGGTCCTGGCCTGCGGTGGTGGACGGATGGACGTCAAGAAGGACGGGGATCTAATTGCGCGCCTGTCACGGTTCATGGACGAGTTCGTCTTCGCTGAGCTGGATCGGCTCGTCGCTGAGCGGTCGCCTCGTCGTCTCCTCGACGTGGGGTGCGCGACGGGGACACACGTGCGCCGCGTCCTGGAGGCGGCGCCCTCGGCGTCGGCTGTCGGTGTGGAAGCCGACCCCGCGGCTGCCGCCCTTGCGCGTTTGTCATTGGAGGTCGGAGACGTTGGTGACCGTGCCGAGATCGTCGACACCGACGTGGAACGGTTCCTGCGTGAGCGTCCCGGCGAGACGTTCGACTTCGTTCTATTGGCTAACGTCATTTACTACGCCCCCATCCGTGACCGTGCCGTCCTTCTCCGTGCTCTGGCCGATCGGCTGAATGAAGACGGGCGGCTCGTCGTCGTCACCACCTTCCTAAGTGACGACGCATTCAGCAGGCACTTCGATCTCCTGTTGCGTTCCCAGGACGGAGCGCTCGAGTTACCGGACACCGACGTCCTGTGCGGCCAGCTGCGGGAGGCCGGGCTCGTACCCCGAGCGCCCAGACGTATCGCCGCGGGCCAGCCGTTGATCGCCGTCGTTGCGGATCGCCGGTAGGGCCTCCCCCTCTGCTCCGCGTCGAACCAAGGGCAGCGGTCGGACACTTGCGTCTATTCGCCGCGATCCGGACGGTTCTTTGGCTGCCGGGTCGGGCCCAGTCCCCAGCGACCAGAGCTGACTGCCCAACCCGCGGTATGCGCATGAGACTGACCAGCCGGCTTCCGGCTGAAATCCCGTCAGCAGACGCTGAGGCGACTCGTTTCACTGCACCTTGGTCGACGGTGAGGCGGAAACCGGCTTGGTCGCACCGGGTACGCGCGGTCTTGGCCAAAACGCGCGTGCTAGTCGCCGACGACGGAAAAGAAGACTTGGCCTTCGTATCGGTCGTCCCAGGTTCCGCTCCAGTCGCGCAGGCCGAAGGTTGCGGTGACTCGGACGTTGGTGCTGTCCAGGAGTGCGGCGTCGAGGCGCACGTCGAGATTGCCGAGGTGGTGGTCGCCGTCGTTGGACGAGAACTGGACGTTAAAGCCGGTGAGGATGGCGGTCGCGGTGCTTACCGGCACGCCCATGGCGACGTCTCGCGTGGCTTGGCGGGGGCCGGATCCGGAGAACCTGCCGAACGTGATGCTGTTGGACTCAATCTGCACGGCGCCAGCCCTTCCTGTGTGCTTCGTGTGGGTGCGTGTGGGGGTGCGGTCGGGCGTCCGGTGGCCGGGACGTACCAGAAGTGAGACGACCCAGGTCGACCGCGGCCAGCCCTTCGGCTGCGGTCACACCAACGCCTGAGGGGACGACGTGCAACGTCCCGTTGGGAAGGACTCCATCCGCGAAGGTCCTTTTCGGGAGGCGGTCGCCGACTCCCACCTCGCCGCCGGCGTCGTCGAACCAGGTAAGGAAACGACCGGGCACTTGTCGGCCGAGTGGGTCGACCGCTAGGGCCCCGACGACTGGCCCGGTGTCGTAGATCGTGATGGTCACGGGGGGTTCCTCGTGACAGCCATCGAACTTCAGCACGCAGGCGCTGGTGGTAAGTCTCTCCGTGGCGAGCACGCGGACCTGGTTCACCGTCTTGTCGGCGAAGAGCAGGCGTCGAGGCAGGACCATGCGTGTGTCGGTGGTGCGGGGGGCGACCCCACGCCAGACCCCTCCGCGGTCGCGCCACTGCACGAGGTACCGGATATCGTCCCCTGACCCCTTACCTTCCCACGTCAGTTCCAGATCTCCGCCCTTGTCGGTCCAATCGCAACTCAGCTCAACCGGGTCTTCGAAGTTGTGAGCGGCGAGCTCCTTTCCATCCCGCCGGATGACGAGCCGGTCCGGTTCGGCAGAGAGGGGCACTTCGCCGATGAGGTCCACGGGCCCACAGTCTGCGTCGCATGAGCCGCAGGCCCGGCGCAAGTAGGTGCACGCGATGATGTTGCCGCCCTCGTCGAGGACGTGCGCCTCAACGTCGGTGGCTGGTCCGCGTGGCCGGCGGAAGGCAGGGTAGGTGAAGGAGGGGTGTACGACGGCGCTGTCGTCGTCCGCCGTGACGCGTAGGAAGAGAACCTGCTCGCGTCGCTTGACCCATTCTGGTCGCGGCTCGACTTGGCCCTTTGCCGGACGTTGCTGGTCGCTGAAGCCGAGGTGCTCGGCGGGCGCGACTCCCAGGTAGGAGGCCATCCAAGCGGGCGCGGTCCCCGTTGACGGTGACGGGTCTCCCTTCGAGAAGAGCGCCGTGTAGGTGTAGGGGCTGATCCAGTTGTTGCCCGAGTAACCCATGAAATCTTGGGAAGATGCGGGGGCGAACACCTGGTTGTTCTCCACGTCGTAGCCGTACTCACCAATGCTGTCAGAGACGTAACTGCCGTAGTGAGGGAAGTCGTCGTCGGTGTTGCGGGGACTGTCGCACCGCCCCGAATCGTCGCAAGGCGCGTGGTCTCGTCCCACCGCGTGCCCTGCCTCATGTGCAGCGGTCTGGCCCCCGCCGATCATGCCGGTACCGGCACCGTCGCCTCCGCAGCCCCCGACGCCGGTGAGCGGGGTACCCGTGGGCAGGAGCCCGTACACGAGATCGTCTGTGTCGCCCTTGATGTCGCGAAGGTCGTCGAGCAGGGAGTTGAACCCGTCTCCGCAGCCTTCTGACGCCGTGCCGTCCAAGCTCTCGTCGAACTCCAGCGTCGTGTACCCCGAGAAGAGGAGGTCGCCGGTCGGCCAGACGCGCCGCGTGTAGTCGAACGTCGTCGCGAAGTCGGCCTCGACCGGCGCGGGCAGGTTCAACTCAGCGCCGGTGTAGTTGATACCGACGGCGTATACGCGCAGGGGGTTGACGCGAACGAAGCGCAGTGTTCGTTGGGCCGCAGCAGACTTTTGACCAGGCGCAGCGGCGTCGAACGCGCGCAGCCGGACCTCGATGTCCCCGTCGCACCACGCGTCCGGGATGAGAAAGTTCAGGGTGTGGTCGACCATCCCTCGATCTATTTCCGCCGCCCGCCTGGGCTGGATGGTGGCCAAGGGTGACAGAGTTGTCTGGGCCGCCCCGCTGGAGACGACGAGTTCGCCAGTGAGGTTGGCGATCGCGGGCAGACCGCTGGTGACGTCGTAGTCGACGTAGGCGCGCACACCGGTCGACTTGCCCGCCACGAGGGGGATGGAGTTGTCCGGTCGGACGTTGCCCGCGTCCAGGTGTTCCGCGGAGCGGAAGAACTGCGTGGCCTGATTGGTCTCGATGTCGAGAACTTGCAGGTCCCCGCGCGGGGGAGGCTCGGTGATCGAGACCAGGTCGGCCAGGACGGACACCTGGATGGAGCCCCCGTAGTCGTCGTCCCAGGATCCTGACCAGTCCCGGCAGCCCAACCGGCCGTTGACCGTGACGGTGTTGCTATCGACCGCGGTGTCGACCGCGACTTCGAGGAGTCCGAGGTGATGGTCTTCACCTGCGAATCCGACCTGGTATCCGCGCACCGCGGCCACAGCCTTGTCCACGGCGCGAGGAAACACGATGGTGCGATTGGCCGTCATCGGACCCGACCCCCGAGCTACAGCGAAGGTCAGCGTGGTTTCCCGAACTTCCATGGGTTTCCTCTGGGCATACCCAGCGGCGGAGCCCACCGAAAAGTGACGCTTCCAGCCGCCGGAGCGACCTTTCCACGATCCAGCACCACCAGGTTGCAGTCAACGTGTTCTGGACCAGTGCGCTCGACGTCGACAAGGTTCTTGACAGCCCACACCCTCGGGAAGAATCTGGATGAAGAGGGTTGACGTTGGTCGGCGGCTACTCCACCTGTGTCCATTCCCGTGAACGGCCTGAAGGCCGACCGACAGGGAGCTAAATCTTGGACATCAAGAGCAGGGCCAGGGCGGCATCGCTGTGCGTGGTCGCGGCCGCTGTCGCAAGTGGCATGTCCGTCAGTCCTGCCGACCTTTCACAAGCGTTCACCATCGGCAACCATGAAAACGCCACAAGTGTGCTGCGTCCCTTCCTGCGCAGGGGCGTGTACGACGACATCGTGGAGGAGCACGATGACTGGGCGGATGACGGACCACGAGAGGACGTTCCGTGGATCCACGCGGATGACTGCGCCTTCACCGAGACAGCAGCGCAAGTCAATTCGTTCCAGACGCGTGCTGTAGCCCGGCTGACTCCCGGCTCCGGGCTTGACCCTTGGTCTGCCTCGGACCAGTTCGGTCGCTCCCTTCACCCGGTCCAGGACTTCTACTCGCACTCGAACTGGGTGGAGCTGGGCTTCCCGGCGGCACGCACGACCAGGATGAGCGACCTCGTCGACTTCGGTACCCGCCTGGCCGGCAGCAACGGTCTCGGACCTTGGTCGGCGCCGGGTCCGCTCGGCGTCGTACGACGCGACATTCGGAGCGCCGACTTCGTCACCCCGCGCCTGAGACGGTCTGATTCAGGGTTTCTCGAGGTCATCGATGTGAATGACGACGGCAGGACCGACGCGAAGGACGCCACCGTGTCCGACTTCCCTGCCGGCTGGCGAGTCGGGCTGCTGCCACACCCGACCCTGTCCGGCAAAGCAGGGTTCGTCCCGGGAGTCGACAGGAACGGCGATGGTCAGTTCACCTCCCTCCCCACGTTCGGCCCCCATGAGGTCCCCGTCCTGCAGAGCGGCGCCGACTTCCGGCTGCTGATCAGCGGTGTGGGCGCTCGGCCGGCCACGTCGGTGTTCAAGAACCAGTGCGACCCTTACGAACGAGATGTGACCGGGAACCGCGCCCAGCCCCTGACGATCAACACGTGCACCAATCCGCCCGGCTTGCAGTTTCCCGACCACTATTCGTGCATCGCTTATCACGGGTCACGCTTCGCCCTGACCCACAACGGCACCGATGACTCCGAGCTGCGCAAGGACAAGTCCGCCGACGGACCGACGCGCTTCCCGAAGGCGCTTGCTCTTGCCAGGCTGCAAACCGCCTACGAGTGGTGCCGACTCGTCAACCGCACAGGTCGAAGCACCCGCGGAGCCGACGGCTTGCTACTGGCCCTGTGGGTGAAGGAGGGCGCGTCGCCGCACCCGGAGAACACCCCCTGTGCTGCCGTCACTGCGCCCGGACCGGCGGGGGTACGCGTGAGCGTCGACCGGGTGAGGATCCTGGCGGATCAGGACATCGACGAGGATGAGCCCGGCGAGATCAACCTGTCACTCGTGCTGTACGACCCACCCTCGCAGTTCCACCAGTCGGTCAAGTCGAAGGTCGGCCCGCTCTTCGCCAACGACGACGGCGGTGCCGCTTCGACACTGGATGGCGCCAATGTGCCGCAGCCGGTCCAGTTCTGCCCAGGACCGACCGAGCAATTCCGCGTCGCCCTGCACGGCTGGGACGACGACGAGGGCGGCGACAACGGCGCGGAGGGAGCCGCCAATGGTGACTACAACCAAGACAACAGCACGCCTGACGACGTCATCACAGGGTTCAGCGCCCGCCATTCCCTGGCCGACGTTCCCCTCGAAGGAAGCACGGCCTTCACCGCAGTGTCAGGAGACACGGAGATCACCTACCGGCTCAGCAGGAGCAGCGGTTGCTAGCGGCACCGACGGATGTCGACGTCCGAATAATGGCTCTTTGCTGCGAGGGGGCCTTCCATCACGTCCCCTAGGCGCCGTTGCCACGGCACTCGAACGAGCCGAATCGTAGCCAAAGGTAGGGGTCGGACTACCTCCCCGAGGCGACGTCTGACGACGACCCTATTCTGTGCACGCCGCGCCTCAATCCCCCGGCTGGGCGGCGGCAGCGGTCCCGCCGACAAGGTTCCCTGATCGGCGGAACCGCGCCAACATTGCACAAGGGCTGTCCTGGTCCAGACTCCCCTTGACCACCACGGCCGACGGTGGCAACGTCACGGGCGCGATAGAGCCGGGGGGCAGTCGCGGTCAAGGTCCCGCTGGCCACTACAAGCCGACGGGACCTAGCCCTGTCCGAGCGGACACCTGGCGACGCTCACGGGCCACATGCGCGCGCACCGCGAGCTCGGGTAGGTCCAGCCGGAACCACCTCCGACCCTCGCCACCGTCGCCGGCACACGCCCGCGAGCCGCACGACCACCCAACGCCACCACCGACAGCCGAGCACCGCGGCCGGCGCCAACAGCCACAGGAAGTCCTGGTCCGGGGGCCGCGGGCCAGACGGGCGCGGTCGTACTCGTGGCTCCGTTCGCCCCCGGCTACGGCCCGCGCGGCCGCGAGCTCGACGACCTGGTCGCGCGACAATGACGGCCGCTGCCGGCGTGACGTCGGATCACCACGGCGCAGCATCTTCGAGATCGCACTCCGATGCACGCCGGGCACCTCGGCAGCCTCGTACTGCGTCACCCACTCACCCATCGCCGCAGGCTAGGCGTGCGACCCACCTCCGACAGTGAGTCAGTCGGGGTCGCTACGGAGCCAGCCCAGGTCCGATCAGGCGAGGCCGTCAGGACCTTCGGTTGCCCCGTCTTCCGCGTCATCGTCGCGGGTGAAGAAGGAGAACGAGCCGTCGGTCTCCAACACGCACAGCTCGATGTCGCGCAGTCGACGGATCCCGTTCTGCCGCGCGGCCTCGTGGAGGTCCTGGATGGTCATGCGTTCCCCGGCCAGGGTCTGGAGCAACGGCTCACCGTCGCGGACGACGACGCGAGCACGGCCGGCGAGCCATGGCCGGAAGCGGGGGAAGCGGAAGGTGAAGTCGTTGAGGAGGATGCCGGCCAGCGTGAAGGTCGCGACAGCGATGATTGCCGCGGTGACGGAGTAGTCCTCCTGCACGATCCCTTGGCTGACAAGGTCGCCGACCGTGATGAGCAAAATCATGTCGAAGGCCGATAGCTGCGCGACTTCACGCTTGCCTCCGACTCGGACTACGAACCAGAGGAACGCGAAGATCGCGAGCGACCGGATCAAGATGTCCATCAGGGCATCCTCCACGTCGTCCACGTCGCAGTCACCACGGGATCGCCGTGGTCCAGCACGCTCACCTCGCAAGCGTCGCGACCGCCCAACTGGCCAGGCGCAACCCGCGCGTCGAGCGCCACACGTAAAGTCCGGCCATCGGGCGCCGGATCGAACTCGTAGATGACCCATTCCGCGTCGGACGACTCTGCGGACGGACTCGGGTACCACGCCTGGAAGTCAAGGTGCTCGAAGTAGGTCCCGCATAAGCGCACATCGACCGAGTCGCCGAAAGCGTCGGACGTAATGGTCAGAATCAGCGGTGCCGGCTCGCCTGCGCGAGCAATCTGTGGATACTCCAGGGCTAGTGCGTACCCGCCGCCTGCGGACGAGGTGTCGCCTGTGCGCGGCCCCAGCACGTCGAAGGCTGCCGCGGCGGTGATCAGCAAAAGGACGCCCACACCAAGGCGACGGCCCACGCGTGCTCCGGTCCGAGGCGGTGAGTCGCTGAGGTCCGATGTCGTGGCGTCGGATCGAATGGTCACCTGTTCACGCATGGTTGCATCCTCGCAGGACTGTCATCCCTGATGACGCCAACGGTGGCTAGTCCGTAGCACCTACCCGAGCAGCTCGGCAGCCTGCTGCTGCGTCACCCACCCAGACATGCACCGCAGGTTGGCCACCGTCAGTTCTCGCAGGCAGTGCCGTCGTGGTCACGGTCCAGGTTGGCGTGGTTCTCCCAGTAGACGGCGCGAGCGCGCTCAGCGCCGTGCTCCAACCAGTCAGAAGACACGCTCACAGGCTCCCCGACCAGAAGAACGACTAACCCGCGACCATCGACCGACTCCGCCTGCCTTCTGTGGCCAGCCTTTCGACGTAAGAGACCATCCCTCAGATCTCGGGAAGTGGTCGATCCGAAGTGTCGACATCCGGCGCAGGAACTTAGCGCCTCTATCGTCTGCGGAGCTCGAAGGAGCGATCACCGGCCGGCGCCTCGGGCGCCTCGGTCATGCCGAGCGCAATGAGGAGCTGAGCTGACCGCTCGTTCGGCTCGGCGCAGGAGGCGGAGAGCCGGGTGAGCGGACCGCCCACCATGAACCTGTCGATGAAGCCGCGCGCCGCCTCGCGCGCGTAGCCGTGGCCGTGGAACCGCGGGTGCAGCTGGAACCCGAGGTCGGCCTCCGTCGGGTCGGACGCCGGCAGGTAGACACCGATATTGCCGATGACTTGCCCGAGTGCGCGGTGCTCGATCGCGTAATCGTGCCACGCGTCACGCAGCTCGTCGTCGAGTGTGGACTGCGACGCCAGGTAGTCCGCCGCAGCGTCCGGGGTCTGTGGGTCGCCCTTCAGGTGCCGCCGCACCTCGGGGTCCGACTGGTATGCGAGGAAGTCGTCGAGGTCGTCCATCGTGAAGGGACGAATGACGAGCCGCTCAGTGGCGATCGGCTGCACGGCCGCACCCTAGCAAGACCTGCGTTGTTCGCCCCTAGCGTCACCTTCCGCTGCCAAGGCGTGCGCGTCGGGTTGGACACGTCGAAGTGGCATCGAGGTCACGCCAAGGGTGGGTCAGTTCACGCTGTCACCACCTCGTGCAGCAGTCCCGTCCCTTGATCGTGCAGCGGGCCTTAAACGGGTTCTCTGGCTAGTTGTCTCCCGCGCGCGCGTGCCGACGAGGTAGTCGATGCAGGGGGCGATGGACCCAAGCGCCTCCTGATTCCCGGAGGTGTAGCTGGAGACTGTGACGAAGAGACTCCCGTTGGGCCCGGATGCCGCCTCGACATTCTCGCGAGTCAGGGCCGTGGGTTTGCTGACGGGCATGTGCTCCACGACTTGCTTCAGGTGTTGGCACCTGCCCGTCCCGCTATCCCCTCCAGCGACCATCCCTTGATGTTTGCGCTGACCTCGAGCGCCCGTTGAACTTCCGCAGAGAACGGCTCGCCCGCGGAAGGTCCCCCGTCTTTGACTTCATCTGGCATCGCGAGTTGAAGGCCGATGGCCACGCCCACGACGAGTGAAAGTGCGGCCGCACCGATGGCCGAGACCAGACGCACTTGATGGGGATCTCCGGGCGAGGGCTCGTCCCCGCCGGCGACGTGAGGCGGCGAGGTGTTCTCAGTCTCGCTCAGTGCTCCCCCTGCGATACGCAGCTCGCGTCGCCGCTCAGTCCTTCGCCGACAACGCGACGACGACCACCTCGCAGGACTGACGTCGCCCCACCGTGCGCGCCCACGTCGGGTCCGACTGCGCCATGTCCGCGCAAAGCCGGTCGAAAGAGGTCGTACCGCGAGAGGTTTTCGGGACATAGACGCGACACAAGGCGATCTGGCTCAAGAAGCAAGTAGCCCCTGACCGACGTTTCCGCAGGTCAGGGGCTACTCGCAGCACTTATGAAAGGCTCGATCTTCCGGCGTGCTGGTGGACCTGCGGCACGAGGAATGACTAGCTTCGGCGTGCTACCCGCCCGAAACGACGTGGGGGCACCTCGATGCTTGAGGTGCCCCCACGTCGTGCCGGTCAGCCCGCGTCAGCGGCCCGTGCGCGGACCGGACGTGTCGGACTCGTCGAGCTCGATCTGCTCCTTGCGGACCGTCTCGTCGACCTGCTGCTCCTCGGTCACGGTCTCCTTGTCGACGCGCACACGCTCGACCGGGACGGTCTCCTTCTCGACGACCACGCGCTCCTCGGTGAGGACCACGTCGTGCTCCTCGGAGGTTATGTCGCCACCGGACACAGCGGCGTCACGGTTGGCGTCGGTGATCGGCTCACGCTCGAGCCGGACCTCCTCGTGGCTGACCGGGACAGTCGTCTGCACGTCCTCGGTCACGACGTACTTGCGAAGGCGGGCACGCCCGGCCTCGCGCTTCTCGGTGCCGACGTTGACCTGCTCCTCGGAGCGGGTCATCGCGGTGTCGGTGTTCGGGCCCGACGTGTCGTGTCCCACGGATGGGTCGCCGTTGCCGGTGCTGGCGTAGTCGGTGGCGTCACCGTCGGCGTACGACGTGTCGTAGTCCTTTCCCTCGGTGCCGTAGTAGGCGTAGAGCTCGGCTTCCTCGGACTCGTCGAGGTGACCCTCGGAGTCGGAGATGCGGGGCGCGTCCTTGACCTTGTCCTTGGTGTAGGGAACCCGAACGTCGTTGCCGGACAGTTCGGCCTCACGCAACGGGACGAAGGACTCCCCCATGCCGAACAGACCCGTGTTGGCGGTCACCCACTCGGGGCGACCCGTACTGTCGTCGAGGAAGACCTGGCCGATGCTGCCGATCTTGTCGCCGTTGCTGTCGATGACGTTGCCGCCACCGGTGGTGAGCGTCTGTACCTGGTTGGTGTCAATCATGGTGTCTCCTATCTGGTGCGGCTGGTGCCGCCGTGGTAGGACCACGTCTCGTACCCGTGGTCGGGTGTCCCATGGCCTGACGGAGCGTGAAATCTTGGCGTCTCCACCCCTTGGAGCGAGGTCACGGTGGGGCTGCGTTCCGGGTGCTGCAGAGCGTCAGAGAGCGTCAGCAGGTGCTGCCGGCGGAGGACCGCCGGCGCTGCTGGAACCGCCGCGGCCAGTGGACTGGTGTGACGTGGTGGCCTGGTGCTTGGCCTGCCGGGCCTGGTCCTTCACGCTGGGCGCGTTTGCCGCCTCCTGCTTGATGCGGGGCGCCTCGGCTTCGGCCTTGAGGAGGTAGCCCTCCCAGCGGTGCTGCATCGGCTTGATGAGCCCACCGCCGACACCCACGATGATCACGCCGGCCACGGTGGCGAGGATGGCGACCAGCACCGGGGTGGTCACGGTGGTGGCGACGCCCACCTGGTTGAGAGCGGCGACGATGCCGAGGAAGAGGATGAAGATGGAGGCGAGGTTGGCCAGCGTCGTGCCGTAGGACAGGCCGCCGAGCGAACCCTCGACCAGGACCTTGACCGCTGCGGCGATCGCCGAGGCGACCACGAGGATGATGATCGCGACGATCAGGCTCGGCAGGAAGGTGATCACCTGGGTGAGGAGGTCGCTGATCGGGTTGGGCCCGAAGACACCGAATGCGAGCTGAAGGACGAACAGCATCAAGGTGTAGTAGAGGAGCTTGGCGATGATGTCGCTGGCATCCATCTTCGAGTTCGCCAACGCCTTCTTGACGCCACCCCGCTCGACTGCCTTGTCGAATCCGACGCGCTCCAGCAAGGCACTGAGGGCCTTGCTGATGGCTTTCGCGATGAGCAGACCGACGATCAGGATGATCAGCAACAGGACGAGTTTGGGCACGAACTCAGCGATGAGGCTAAACCCGTTGCGCAGACCGTTCTCGAGAGAATCTCGCATGTACTTCTCCTTCATGTGAGGGCAGCACGACAGAAGCGCTGCTAGTGCGCGGAGCGCGTACGAGCACCCGCCGCGCCAATCGTCAGATGGCTCATGCGGCGTACCGCCGAGGTCGCTTTACGTTGTAAACCGAAACACAGGTCCTTGGCCGAAAGCAAGGGGGGCCCACCCCAAGGGACCAGTTCCCGCGACCATTGCTACGGGTCGGCTCATATGGCGCCCGACCAGTCGCCTAGGTGTGATGTCCAGCCAGTTGTCCACCGGCTGATGGGTGGTTGGCCACCGAGAGCTCTGTGGCGTCAGACAGTGTTGTAGGGCTCGAGCCAGGGGGCAGAGCGGCTGAGCGTCCGTCGTTGCAAGCGCTCTACCTTGCCGTACTGCCAGGGCAGTGGGGCTTGATGAACAGGCGTCGTGCTCCGGGCGCGGTGACTGCAGCACGCATATCTACGGACCGCTTGTAGGACATGTGGTTGTCGGTGATCAGCCGCTCGATGCGGGTGATGCCGACCTCGGCAAACGCCTGCGCCGCGCGCAGGAAGAACGCCGCACACGTCGGGCCCTGTTCGTTGGGCACGATCTCGGAGTAGGCGTAGCGGGAGTGGTCGTCGATGAGTGAGTGGACGTAGTCGTAGCCGATCTCGGCTCGCTTCTGCTTCGCGGTCTGCCGGTGCTCGGGGCCGTTGGCTCTCCATCCGCCGCCGTCGTCGATGCGCCCGAGCTTCTTGACGACCATGTGGAGCAGCTCGCCGGGCCACCCGTTCGTAGTGCACCGCGGTCACCTTCGAGGCCCGGATTACCTCCCGGACATCGGGTCGCACTCACGCAGGTACGGCGCCCGGTGTCGGCACAGGATCCGGGCGACGGTGCGTGGCGGCACACCGAGCTCGGGGCCGAGCCAGTCCCGGCCGCGACGTTCCTGGCGGCGCAGCTCGAGCACGCGTTGCTCGACCTCGACCGGGGTCTTGGCCGGTGACGTGTGAGGCCGCGACGAGCGGTTGGGCAGGCCTGGTTCGCCTTCGGCGGCGGCCTTCGACACGCCACACACTCGGAGGTTCTCTTCACCTCAGCGGCCAGCCGCTGCTACCAACGTCCTGGCCGGGACCAACTAGTCGTTCCCGTGCGCCTCTTGCCGCGCCAGGGCCATCCGGTTGAGCAGCTCCTCCAACGCCTCCTCGAACTCTACGGCCGAGGTGTCCGTCGAGAGAGCCGGACGGAGCCGCTTCACGAGCGGATAAGCGGCCAGGCCCTCCGGCTCGGGCTCCTCCTCCAACACGTCCAGCGGACCGACGTCCGCTCCTAGTGTGGACACCTCGAGCAGGAGGTGCCCGAGGAGGAAGCTGGAGAAGGCCCGGTAGCTCGCCACCGCGGCGGCGTCAGTGAAGCCTTCGGCCTCGAGGCCGGCGAGGAACGCTTCGACCCAGCTCAGGCTGCGAAGCGGCGGCCTGAGCCACGGCGCCTCGGGCGGACGAGAAGCGATCAGCGGGAATGCCTGGGGATGTGCCAGGGCCACTCTGCGTACGCCGTGTGCGAGGCGCTGGACAAAGTCCTGCCACCCGTCCTGCGGCGCGTCAATGACCTCGTCATCGACGCGCATGCCATCCACGAGCAGCTCAACCACCCCGTCGAGCAGCTCTTCCTTGCCCTGCACGTACCGGTAGAGCGCCATGGCCTCGACACCGAGGCGTTCTCCCAACCGACGCATCGTCAACCCGGGCAGGCCCTGCTCGTCGATGAACTCGATGGCAGCGTTCAGGATGCGCTCCCGATCCAGGGGACGCGCCCGTGAGGGAGGCGGTCTACCCTCGACGAGTGCTGCGTCCGCATCCAGGGCGTCTTCGCTTGGCGTCATGTGCACTCCTCTCGTGTCCAGCCTAGACGCACCCGCCGCGGGCTTCGCGTGGGTGCGGGTCCGCCTCGGTTCGAGCCGCAGCGTCGTGCCGATGATGGCTGCGGTCCACCGCGTTCGGACGAGGTCGGAGGTCAGCAACCGTTCTGCTTAGGGCGGGCAGCTGAGCCCCGGCCCGCACGCCCTGACGGCGACCGCGGTCGGTGAGCTCTGGCGAGGCGGTCTGGCCCTGCATGCGCCCGGCTGCATTCCAGGTCGACTCTCCGTCCGGACCAGAAACGACTCCATCACGGCGCGGTTCGACCGATCCCTCGACGCAGCTTCAACCCACTGATCAGCATCGCGCAGGCTAGCGTCGCACCGACACCTTCACCGGCCCGCAACCGCAGGTCCAGCAACGGCTCGAGTCCCAGGTGCTCCAGGACCGCGGCGTGCGCGCGCTCGCGGCTGCGTTGGCCAGCGACAAGGTACGCCGCAGCGCCGGGCTCGATACGGACCGCTGCCAGGGCGGCGACACTCGTGGCCAGGCCGTCGAGCACGCTGACGGTTCCGGTGGACGCGGCCCCCAGAACGGCCCCCGCGAGGACACAGAACTCAGGGCCCCCCAGCGCGGCGAGTGCCTGCTCGGGAAGCAGCTCCGCCGAGCCCGGCACCGCGCGGACCCTCGCCAGTGCGGTCTCCACGACCTCGGTCTTGCGCCGCACCATAGCCGTGTCCGCACCCGCTCCGAGTCCCACCACCTCGGACGCGGGCAGATCAAGGAGCGCCGCCGCGAGGGTGGCGGCCACGGTGGTGTTGCCGATGCCAACCTCGCCCAGTGCCTGGAGGACATGGTGGCTGCCGACGGCAGCACCCATCCTGCGCCCGCGGTCAATCAGCTCCGAGACCTGGTCCGCAGACAGCGCGTCGGAGGTGACGAGATCACCGGTCGCAGTGCCGGTATCGACCACGTCGAAGTCCAGGCCAGCGGCCGAGGCAGCAACCGCGCCGGCGGACTCGCCGACCCTGCTGGCGGCCAGCACGTCCTCGGTGACGGAGTCTGGGTAGGCGGAGACGCCGTATCTGGTCACCGGGTGCCGCCCCGCAACCAGCAGAAGCTGACCAGTGGGTGCAGCCTCATGACGGCCCTGGATCGCGGCTTCGACCCGGTCCAGGTACCGGTCCAGCACTCCGAGTGAGCCTGGCGGCGTGAGCAGCACGTCGGCCTCGTCCCGCGCCCGGACAACGGCGTCGTTGCTGGGCGCGCGCAGGTGAGACGGTGGAGCCGCAGTCGCCTCGCTCCAGCGCTCTGCGAAGATCACCTCCTCGACGGGCTGGCGACGCGACCAGCCCGCCCGCTCCAGACCCGGAGCCGGCGGACGTTCATCGGGCCAGCCCAGGCAGAGCCAGCCCAAGGTGACCACGCCCGCGGGCACCCCGACAAGCGCTTCGAGGTCGTGCTGCTCGAACAGGGTGACCCAGCCGACGCCCAGGCCCTCGGCGCGTGCGGCAAGCCAGAGGTTCTGGATGGCGCAGGCACACGACCACATATCCGCGTCGGGGAAGGTGGCACGCCCGAGCACACCTCCGGCAGGTGTGCGTCGGTCGCTGGCGACGACCACGCCCAGCGGGGCTTCACGGATCCCTTCGAGTTGCAAGTCCAGCAGCCGACGGGCCGCGTCCGGTTCCATGTGCCGGGCCTGACGGAGTCGCTGCTCGTCGGCCATCCGCGCGGCTCGGTCCCTCGTCGCGGGGTCGGAGACCACGATGAAGCGCCACGGCTGGCTGTGTCCGACCGACGGTGCCATGTGAGCCGCCATGAGCACCCGCTTCACCAGCACGGGGTCGACCGGGTCTGGGCGATACCGACGTACGTCGCGACGTGCACCGACCACCTCGTAGAAGGCCCCACGGGCAGCAGCCGGAAACGCCCATCCCTCGACCTCGGCGGCCCGTTCAGCTGACGAGGTTGAGTCGCCCAGGAGAGGTACGGGCCGATTCCACGTCATGGAGCGCGAGTGTAGGTGGACTCCTCCACGTAGATCGACGAGCCCAGCTCCACGAACTGCGTGGACTTCTCCGCCATGCCGGAGTCGACGTAGTCGCGGACGTCCTGACTGATGCGCATGGAACAGAACTTCGGCCCGCACATGGAGCAGAAGTGTGCGGTCTTGCTCGCCTCGGCCGGCAACGTCTCGTCGTGGAAGGACTCCGCCGTATGCGGGTCCAGCGACAGCGCGAACTGGTCGTGCCACCGGAACTCGAAGCGCGCCTTCGACAGCGCGTCGTCCCAGTCACGCGCGCCGGGGTGACCCTTCGCGATGTCCGCGGCGTGGGCGGAAAGCTTGTAGGTGATCACGCCGGTCTTGACGTCGTCACGGTTCGGCAGGCCCAGGTGCTCCTTGGGAGTGACGTAGCAGAGCATGGCGGTGCCGTGCATGGCGATGGCGGCCGCGCCGATCGCTGAGGTGATGTGGTCGTAGCCAGGAGCGATGTCGGTGGCCAGCGGGCCGAGGGTGTAGAACGGCGCCCCGTGGCACCAGTCCTGCTGGAGGACGACGTTCTCCTCGACGAGGTTCAGCGGCACGTGGCCGGGACCCTCGACCATCACCTGCACGTCGTGCTCCCAGGCCCGCTTGGTCAGCTCGGCCAGCGTGCG
>NZ_JAOPWY010000057.1 GCF_025965415.1 Nocardioides sp. | reverse complement strand
CGCCTTGATGTCGAGCAGCACCTGCGCCCCGATGATCTTGGTCAGCGCATTGGTGACCATCCCGAGGCCGGCGGTCATCAGCCGCGCCGGCCCACGGGCCGGGGTGACCAGCAGCGTCATGAAGCGTCCGTCGAGGAAGTCGAGCGCCGACCGCGACGGCGGGGTGTCGACCACGATCAGGTCGTAGCTGCCGTCCTCGAGGGCCTGCCGGTGCAGCTGGCCCAGCTTCTCCATCGCCATGTACTCCTGGGTGCCGGCGAACGAGCTCGACAGGGCGACGTAGAACGGATTCTCCAGGATCTGCTTGGCCTTCTCCGGGCTGGCCTGCCCCTCGACCACCTCGTCGAAGGTGCGCTTCATGTCGAGCATCATCGCGTCGAGCGACCCGCCGCCGGCCGGGTCGACGCCGGGCACGGGCCGCGGGGTGTTGTCGAGCTGCTCGATGCCCATCGACTGCGCGAGGCGCCGCGCCGGGTCGATCGTGAGCACGACGACCTTGCGGCCCCGCTCGGCGGCGCGGAGGGCGAGCGCCGCGGACGTCGTGGTCTTGCCGACCCCGCCGGAGCCGCAGCACACGATGATCTCGGTGCCGCGGTCGTCGAGGAGCGCGTCGATGTCCAGCCATGGCGGCTGCTTGCGGGCCGTCACGCCATGCCCTGGGCACGCAGCAGCTGGGCGAGGTCGAGCAGGGCGCCGCGGTCGATGCCGGTGGCCAGGCGCGGCAGCTCGTAGGTCGGCAGGTGCTCGGCCTCCACCAGCACGCGCTGGTCGTCCTCGAGCTGACGGCGTACGGCGTGGTCGCGGGCCTCGTCGATGAGCGAGGCGACCAGGCCGGCGTCCACCTCCACGCGGGCACGGGTGAGGTCGGAGGTGATGCGGGTCGCGTCGACCTCGTCGTCGCGCACCTGGGCGAGCGCGTGCGGGCTGAGGGCGCGCGGCCGGACGAGGTTGACCACGACGCCGCCGACGGGGAGCCCCGCGGCACGCAGCTCGGCGATCCCGTCGGAGGTCTCCTGCACGGGCATCTCCTCGAGGATGGTGACGACGTGGACGGCGGTGCGCGGGGAGCGCAGCAGCTCCATCACCTTGTCGGCCTGCGTCTTGACCGGCCCCACCTTGGCGAGCCCGGCCAGCTCGGAGTTGACCCCGAGGAACTGGCAGATCCGCCCCGTGGGCGGCGCGTCGAGCACCACGGCGTCGTACGTGATGGCCCCGCCCTTGCGGCCCTTGTCCGCCCTCTTGGTGTCGCGCTGGCGGGGCCGCTGCACGGCCTCGTAGACCTTGCCGGTGAGGAGGACGTCGCGCACGCCCGGCGCGATGGTGGTGGCGAAGTCGATGACCCCGAAGCGGTCGAGCGCCTTCCCGGCGCGACCGAGCTTGTAGTACATCGCGAGGTACTCCATGAGCGCGGACTCCGGCTCGATGTGGAGCGCGTGCACCTGGCCGGCGCGGCCGTCCTCGTCGGGCGCGCCCTTGGCGATCCGGCGCTCCTCGTAGGGGAGCGGGTCGACGTCGAACATCCGGGCGATGCCCTGGCGCCCCTCGACCTCGCAGAGCAGCACGTTCTTGCCCGAGGTGGCCAGGGCCAGTGCCAGTGCGGCCGCCACGGTCGACTTGCCGGTGCCGCCCTTGCCGGTCACCACGTGCAGGCGCACCTTCGGCCAGTCGGTCACGCGCCCAGCGTAGGGGGTCGGGCCCCACCACACCCAGTGGCCAGAAGTGTGGTCCTTGCCCACACAGTGGGCCCCGTCACATGGCCGCTAGGGTGCGGGACATGGACAAAGTGGTCTCATCGGCTGCCGATGCGGTGGCCGACATCCCGGACGGCGCCACCCTCGCGGTCGGCGGTTTCGGACTGTGCGGCATCCCGTCGGTCCTCATCGACGCGGTGCTGGAGGCCGGCACCTCCGACCTGCAGGCGGTCTCCAACAACTGCGGCGTCGACGACTGGGGGCTGGGCCGGCTGCTCGTCGAGAAGCGGCTGCGGCGGATGATCTCGTCCTACGTGGGGGAGAACAAGGAGTTCGCGCGGCAGTACCTGAGCGGCGAGCTCGAGGTCGAGCTGACGCCGCAGGGGACGCTGGCGGAGCGGATGCGGGCCGGCGGCTCGGGCATCCCCGGCTTCTACACCGCGACCGGCGTCGGCACCCAGGTCGCCGAGGGCGGCCTGCCGTGGAAGTACGACACCGAGGGCAACGTGATCGTCTCCTCGCCGCCGAAGGAGACGCGGGTCTTCTCCACCGCCGAGGGCGACAAGGAGTACGTCCTGGAGGAGGCCATCGTGGCCGACTTCGGGCTGGTGCGGGCCTGGAAGGGCGACCGCCACGGCAACCTGATCTACCGCGACTCGGCTCGCAACTTCAACCCGCTCGCCGCGATGTGCGGCCGGGTCACGATCGCGGAGGTCGAGGAGCTCGTCGAGCCTGGCGAGCTGGACCCCAACGACGTACACACGCCCGGTGTCTACGTGCAGCGCGTGGTCGCGCTGACGCCGGAGCAGGCGAAGGACAAGCGGATCGAGCGGGTCACGACGCGGCCGCGGCCCACGGCTGCCGCTCCCGCCGAGGATGCGGCGACGCACGGACTGGGAGGCTGAGCGAGATGGCATGGAGTCGTGAGGAGATGGCCGCGCGGGCGGCCTCGGAGCTCAAGGACGGGTCGTACGTCAACCTCGGTATCGGGCTGCCGACGCTGGTGCCCAACTACGTCGCCGACGACGTGGAGCTGGTGCTGCAGTCGGAGAACGGCATCCTCGGCGTGGGGGCGTACCCCTTCGAGGGCGAGGAGGACCCCGACCTGATCAACGCGGGCAAGGAGACGGTGACGCTGCGCAAGGGCGCGTCGTTCTTCGACTCCGCGCAGTCGTTCGGGATGATCCGCGGCGGCAAGATCGATGCCGCGATCCTCGGCGCGATGCAGGTCTCAGCGGCCGGTGACATCGCCAACTGGATGATCCCCGGCAAGATGGTCAAGGGCATGGGCGGTGCGATGGACCTGGTCCACGGCGCCAAGCGCGTGATCGTGCTGATGGAGCACACCGCCAAGGACGGCTCGCTGAAGATCCTGGACGCGTGCGACCTGCCCTACACCGGCAAGCGCGTCGTGCAGCGGATCATCACCGACCTCGCGGTCATCGACGTGATCGACCCTGCGACGGGTGAGGTCGCTGCCTCGGGGACGCTGGGGGAGCGGGCGCTCAGGCTCGTCGAGCTCGCGCCTGGTGTCACCGAGGACGAGGTGCGGGAGAAGACGCAGCCCGAGCTCGTCTGAGGGTCGGAGGTACGTCGCACCGCCCAGGTTGGGCGTGCCAACAGGGCGCTGCACCCCGCCGCATAGGCACCGACTTGGGGTCGTACGGCCCCGCGAGCTAGGCGGTCAGCGCCGGATCGAGATGGGCGTACCGGTGGAACCAGGGCTGCGCCTGCTCCAGTTGGGCGGCGAGCCGCAGCAGGAGACCGTCCGAGGTGAGGGAGCCAACGAACTGCACACCCAAGGGCAGGCCGGCGGCGGTCCAGTGCAGGGGCACGGAGATCGCGGGGCGGCCGGTGAGATTGGCCAGTTGGGTGTAGGGGACCCAGCCCAGGTTCTCGGTGATGAGCTGGTCGAGGATGCCGGTGGCGTTGAGGAGCTTGCCGGCGTGCACCTTGGCGATGATCCGCGAGGCCCGCTGCAGCAGCGGCGGGGTGTCGACCGAGCCCACCTGCAGCGGCGGCTTCGCCAAGGTCGGAGTGAGCAGCAGGTCGTAGCGCTGGTGGAAGTCGTCGAGCGCGCGGATGTGCCGGTTGACATTCTCCAGTGCGGCGAAGAGCGCTCCGACGCCGGCGGCGCGACCGATCTCGGCTGCCGCGAGCGAGTCGGCGGCGAAGGCGCTGTCGGGCGAGCCGAGTCGGTGCTTGATCAGGCTGATCTGACCGTGGAGCTGGGCGAACCAGATGGTCAGGAAGTCACGGGCCAGGGCGTCGTCGTCGTGCGGCGCGTCGACTGCCTCGACCTCGTGGCCGAGCTCGGCGAGCAGGCTGGCGGCACCCTCGACCGCGGCGACCGCTTCCGGGTCGGGATTGGGGTTGATGGCTGAGGAAACCGTGAAACCGATCCGCAGACGCGCGGGCGGGCGGCCAAGGTCTGGGAGGAAACGAGCGGGGGTCGCGGCGGCGTACGCCGCGTAGCAGGTCGGCGCGCCCACGATCGTATCGAGCAGAGCGGCGCTGTCGCGGACGCTGCGGGAGACCACGCCCTGGGTGACCATCCCGAACATCGACTCGCTGCCCTGCGGACCGTAGGGCGTGAGGCCACGGCTGAGCTTCAGCCCGACCAGGCCGTTGCAGGCCGCGGGGATGCGGACCGACCCACCGCCGTCGTTTGCGCCGGCCGCCGGGACGATGCCGGCGGCGACGGCGGCACCCGAGCCGCCGGACGAGCCGCCAGGAGTGTGGGCCAAGTTCCACGGGTTGCGCGCCCGGCCCAGCAAATCGTCCTCCGTGATGCCCTTGGCTCCGAACTCAGGGGTGTTGGTCTTGCCGAAGACAACGAGCCCGGCGTCGAGGAAGCGCTGCGTGACGAGTGCGTGCTCGTCGGCCACGTCGTCTACCAGGGCGTGCGAGCCGCTGGTGGTGGGGAACCCGGCGTATTCCTGAGCGAGATCCTTGACCAGGAAGGGCACGCCAGCGAAGGGACCCGTTAGGGGCTCGGCTGCCCGCGCGTCGGCCACGTCGTCCAGCGTCCTGGCGATCGCGTTGATCTTGGGGTCGACCTGGTCGGCACGCTGACGTGCCAAGGCCAGCAGCTCAGCCGCAGTGACCTGTTTGTCGGCAATCAGGGCAGCTAGGTCGGTGGCGTCAGCGCTCAGGTAGTCGTCGAGGTGCACGAAGCGAGTGTACGAGCGCGCCATCCCTCCGCGCGTTGACGGTTGAGCCTCGTCGCGACGTGTCGTCGAATGGCTACGGACGTCGGCGCGCATCGCGACCTTGGGGTGTCCTGTTTAGCCGTCCGCAAGGGACATCCGCATCTGCGACGATCACCCGTCGAGGGGTACGTCTATCCGCCGCCTGTCGGCGCCCTAGTAACCGGGATCTGCCGATGAGCGGGCGTATCGGATGAGATCGCCCGTGTGGCGATCAGCATGTGGGTCCCCCGAACCACTGTTGGGCGGCTCCTCGGGCTGCCTCGCTGCCCGTTCGTTGGCCCGATCGGACGGCACCTGGTCGAAACGTGGGACGCGGCGCTGCTCGTTGCATAGGGTCGCCGGGTTGCTGCATTGGCGCCTCGGTAGAGGGTCGTTGATCCATCGCACGCGCACCCGTCGTTGACGGCCGTGCGCACCCGACCCTCTTGCCACCCGAGTCCGGAGCCAAGCATGTCTCACACCTCCTTCCACCGCTCGATGCGACTCCCGCGAGCCGCGCTGGCCCTCGCCCTGCTCGCGCCTGTGCTCTCGCTGATGATGGCCCCGGCACCGCGTGCCGCGGCTGCCCTGGCGTACCTCCCGGCGGAGAAGCCGATCGCGGGCACTGTGCTCTTCGACTATGTGGGCGGGGAGCAAACCTTCGTCGTGCCCATCGGCATCCACCAGATCGACGTCGACGCGGTCGGAGCTGCGGGCGGGCCTACGAGTGACGGGACCCCGGGCGGCCGGGGCGCGAGGGTCACCGCCACTCTGGCGGTCGAGCCGGGCGACGTGCTCTACGTCCGCGTCGGCGGAGCGGGCTTGAGTGGCGCAGGCGGCTGGAACGGCGGCGGCAACCCGGTGGCGGGCTCCAACGGGGCCTCGTTCGGCGGCGGCGGCGCCACCGACCTGCGCACCTGTGGCGCATCGGACACCGATTGCTCGCCGCTCGACTCTCGGATCCTGGTTGCCGCGGGCGGCGGTGGGGCGGGGGGCATCTCCGGCGGCGGCGACACCGCGGCTGGCGACGCGGGAGCGGCGGCACCTGACTACGCCGGGGTCCGTGGCCCCGCCGGTGGTGGTGGAGCCGGCACCGCGAGTGCGGGCGGCGCTGGCGGCGTCGACGCCTCCTACGCCAACGGCGGCCGCGGCAACGGGAACGCCGGCACGTACGGCGCCGGTGGCTCCGCCCGGTACACCGGCACCTCGTTCCGAGGTGCCGGAGGCGGCGGTGGAGGCCTCTACGGCGGCGGCAGTGGCGGCACCAACCAGTACTACGGCGCCGGCGGCGGCGGCGGCTCGAGCCTTGTGCCGGAGGGCGGGACGCTCGCCCTCGCCGAACGCGCGGTCGGCTCGCAGGTGAGCATCAGCTACAGCGCGGGACCGGTCACGGATGTGCGCGTCGATGTCGCCGACGCCACGATCGTCGCGACCGGCGCGGACTCGACGTCCGTGACGGCTACGGCGAGCCTCGAGGACGGCACGAAGGTCCCGGGCCTGGAGGTGGTCTTCCAGAGCACCGACGCGGGCCAGTCCTTCGGTCCGGTGAGTGACAACGGGGACGGCACGTACTCGGCGGCCCTGATGGGTTCCACCTCACCGGGCGATGCCATGGTGACCGCGACGGCGAAGGGAAGCATCGCGACGTACGACGTGTCCGGGACGGCCGACGTCACCACCGAGGGTTACGCCCTGACGGTCGAGGCGGTGACTGACACGCTGGTCGCCACCGGAACGGACTCGCTCACCGTGAGCGCCTCGGCCGAGAGCCTCTCCGGCACGCCCCTCGACGGACTGCCGGTCACCTTTGCGAGCAGCGACGCCGGGCAGGCGTTCGGATCGGTGACCGATCACGGCGACGGCACGTACTCGGCCACGCTCAGCGGATCGACGACGCCCGGCTCCGCGACGGTGACCGCGACGGTCACGGGTGCGGGGGAGCCGACGTTGGTCGGCGCCTCGGTCGCGACCGAGGGTTACTCGGTGGAGGTTCGACCGTTCGCCGAGCCGGTCCTCGGCACCGGTGCGGCGACGGTGAGGGTGACCGCCGTCGCCAGGAGTGCGAGCCGCGTGCCCCTGTCGGGTCTCGAGGTGTCGTTCGCGAGCACCGACCCCGGCCAGTCGTTCGGCGCGACGACGGACAACGCCGACGGGACCTACTCGGCGACGCTCACGGGCTCGACCACGCCGGGTGTCGCTCGCATCCGAGCCGTGGTCGCGGGAGCGGGGACGCCGAGCACGCCGGACGTCGAGCTGGTCACCGCCAGGTACGACAAGCCGAGCATCACCGCGTCGACGAGCTCCACCTCGCCGGCCCGCAACGGCTGGTTCCGTACGCCGGTGACGGTGACGTTCGCCTGTGCCGGGACGCTCCCGTTCACCGTGGCGTGCCCTGCGCCCGTGGTGCTGGGCGCGGACGGGCGCGACCAGGTGGTGACGCGGGCGGTGACCGACGGCCTCGGCTCGACCGCCTCGGCGACGAGCGCAGCCGTGAGCATCGACGCGACAAGCCCGAGCGTCGCCGTGACCGGCGCGCGCAAGGGAGCGACGTACAAGAGGCTGCGCAAGCTGACCTGCAAGAGCACCGACGCGCTCTCCGGGGTCGCCTCCTGCGAGGTTGTCGTCACGAAGAAGAAGTCCAACAAGCTCACCATCGTGCGGTGGACGGCCACCGCGCTCGACCAGGCGGGCAACCTGGCCACCTCCAAGGGGCGGTACAAGGTCAAGAAGAAGGTGAAGAAGAAGACCACGCACCGCTGACCCCGCTCAGTGTGAACGTCGGGGCTGCCGCGATGAGTGCGTCTTTGCGCCGCTTGTCGGCGAGATGATCGAAGCGTCCACTCATGCTGGTGCTCTCAACGGGTCATCGCAATACTTCGCACGCGCCCTACAGGAGACCTGCCCAGTAGTCAGCCCTTGACTGGGATCCGCAGCCGCTGGCCGACGCCGATCACGTCCGGATCAGTGATCCTCGGGTTGGCGGCCACGACCTGCGCGACCGTCGTACGCGTGAAATCGCGCACCTTCCGCACGATCGCCGTGAGCGTGTCCCCACGCTCCACCCGATAGAGCAGCCAGCCCTGCAGGTCGGCGAACATGATGACTTCCACCTCGCGCAGGTTGAAGCCCGGGCTGGGCCCCTCGTCGGGCAGGCCGGGGTTGTCACCGAAGACCTGCACCGTGAGCCGCGTGCCATCGCGCGGCGGGCTGCTCACCGTGACCCGCGTGGAGAACTCACCCACTGCGGCCATCCCGCCGGTCGACTGCGCGGAGTCCTCCGCGAGGACGCGCCCGCGGCCGTCAAGCACGCGGATGCCGATCGTCCCCTCGAACCCGTTGCCGACCCCGGCGACGAGAAATCGCCGCCCGACGAGGTCGTCCTTGGCGGGCTGGCGCACCCGCACGTCCGTGATCACTCCCATGTGTGTCCCTCCCCAGGTCGGCCCCTGTCACACACGCTAGGGATCCGCGCGGATCCTGTCACCACCCACGCCACCGCGACTTTCCCGATGGTCAGGATGAAGGTCCCGAGCCGGTGCAGCCAGGGCGTGGCGGGTTTCAGAGCTCGATCTGGCCCTCGAGGTAGAACGCGCACGAGCCGTGCAGCTGCACCCGGTCGCCGATGAGCCAGCAGGCGAGCTCGCCGCCACGCCGCGACGCCTGGTAGGCGAGGAAGGAGTCCTTGCCCGTGCGTGCCGCCCAGAACGGTACGAGCGCACAGTGCGCTCCTCCGGTCACCGGGTCCTCGGGGATGCCCTTCGCTGGTGCGAAGTACCGGCTGACGAAGTCGTGCGCGCCGTCGCCGACGGCAGTCACCACGACCCCGGTATGTCCAGACGGGCGATGGCGGCGAGGTCCGGTTCGAGGGACCGGACGTCATCGGCCCCGGGGAGAAGGGCGAGGTAGTTGTTCCCGTCGATCGCCGCCTCCACCGGCGTCACGCCGAGCGCCGCAGACAACGCCGGCACAGCGCGCACCGTACGAGCCGGCAGTTCCATCCGATACGCGTTGCCTTCGCGGGCGACCTGTAGCGGCCCGCTGGCGGTGTCGAACACGACGCTGTCGCGGCCGGACTCCAGCCGCTCGAGGACAACTGCGCCCGCCGCCAGCGTCGCGTGCCCGCACAACGGCACTTCCACTGTCGGCGTGAACCAACGCAGCCGGTACCGCCCCTCGGACGGCACGACGAACGCCGTCTCGGCGAGGTTCTCCGCGGCCACGGCCTGCAACAGGGCGTCATCAAGAAACCGGTCCAGCACCACCACGGCGGCCGGGTTGCCGGCGAAGCGGCGAGTGGTGAAGGCGTCGAGCTGGAAGATCGGGACCCGCATGGCCGCATGGTAGGGACGCGACATCCGCGGGCCCGCGACGGTCGCCGTCCGCCCCGGCGATGCGGGACCGAGTGATCGGTGCCTCCCCGGCTACAACCACGCCACCGGCGCACTGGGCCACCGGTTCGCTCATGCCGCATTCCGCGCG
>NZ_JAOPWY010000034.1 GCF_025965415.1 Nocardioides sp. | reverse complement strand
AGCGGCGCCGTCCTGGGCATCTACTCCTCGGGCCTGACCCTGCTGAGTCTGGGCGTCAAGATCTCCCGGCCCGCCGCCGCGTTCGTCGACGGCGTCATCTTGACCCTCGGCACGATCTACGTCGTGTTCGTCGCACGGAGCTTCCTCGACCCGTTCCAGAGCTTCCTCATCACGCTCGGCGTCCCGCTGGCGGCCTGGGCGGGGATCATGATCGCCGACCTCGCGCTGCGCAAGCGCGACTACGACGAGGAGGCCCTCTTCGACGCCTCGGGCCGCTACGGCTCCTTTGACCCGGCCGCGATCGGCACGATGGTGGTGGCCTCGCTCGTCGGCTGGGGCTTGGTGGTCAACGCCTTCGCCGACGACGCGTCGTGGAACAACTGGCAGGGCTACCTCCTCGGCCCCCTCGGGCTCGGCGGCAAGGACGGCGCGTGGGCCTTCGCCAACATCGGCGTCCTCGCCGCGCTGGTGATCGGTCTCGTCGGCGGCTACCTGCTCCGGCGTCGTACGGTCGCCCGCCAGGAGGCGTGAGGGGAGCGAGCGCCGCACGATGGACCTGCGCGCGCACGCCGAGGTCGCGCCGACGCCACCGAGGTCTGGGGTCCTGTGTCCGCGGCCCCAGCGGGAACACGCAGGGCGGGCCTGCTGTTGGGGCTCGCGTGAAGATCGAGATCTGGTCCGACGTCGTCTGCCCGTGGTGCTACATCGGCAAGCGCCGCATCGAGAGTGCCCTGGCCGAGTTCGCCCATGCCGAGGAGGTCGAGGTGCACTGGCGCTCCTACCAGCTCGACCCGGGCGCGCCCACCGAGCCGACCGAGCGCGCGGCCGAGATGATCGCCCGCAAGTACGGCCAGTCGGTCGACGGCGCGAAGCAGATGCAGGACCGGGTCGAGGCCATCGCGGCCGAGGTGGGGCTGATCTACCGGCTCTCCGACACCCTCCACCTCAACACCGTCGACGCCCACCGGCTGATCCACCTCGCCCACGAGCAGGGCGGCACCGACCTGCAGGGGCAGGTCAAGGAGGCGCTGCTGGCGGCGTACTTCACCGAGGCACGCAACGTCGCCGACCACACCGTGCTCCGTGAGGTCGCCGTCGGTGCCGGGCTCGACGCCGGACGCGTCGACGAGGTCCTGGGCTCCCGCGAGTTCGAGGCCGACGTCCACGCCGACATCGAGCAGGCGCAGGCCTACGGCGCCACCGGGGTGCCGTTCTTCGTCATCGACCAGAAGTACGGCGTCTCCGGGGCGCAGCCGACCGAGGCCTTCACGCAGGTGCTCGAGCGCGCGTGGTCCGACGCCCACCCGAGCATCGAGATGGTGGGCGGCGGCGAGGAGTGCGGCCCCGACGGCTGCGCGATCTAGCGCCCTACTGGGACTTCTCCCCGCGCGCGGCCTTCTCGGCCGTCGTCTCCACGCGTGCGGCCCGGGTCTCCGGTCGCTTGGCCAGCACGATCCACGACAGGATCAGCTTCTGCGCCGACGGCGACCACGACTCCCAGTGCTCGCGCGACCCCGGATGCCGGTCGAACGCCGTGGCGAGGTCGTCCGGCACGAGGCAGTCCTCGACGGCGTCCATCAGGGTCCACATGCCGCTCTCCTTGGCGACCGCGACCGCCGCCGCGCCGGCAGGCTCCATCAGTCCGGCCTCCTCGAGGCGCGCGACCCGGCCCTTGTTGATGCGGGTCCAGATGCTGCCCTTGCGGCGCGGGGCGAACCACATCATCGACCGGGCCTCGTCGACCGGCCTCACGGTCGAGTCGACCCACCCGACCCGCAGCGCCTCCAGGACCGACTCATCGTAGGAGAAGGCCCGGTCGACGGCCTTGCGCGCCGCGACGAGCCAGACCCCCTGCGGCTGCGTGTGGTGCTCGCCCAGCCACGTACGCCACTCCTCGAGCGTCGTCGGCTCGAGCCGCTCGGCGTCGTCCATCACACCCATCGGGCCATCGTAGGAAGACCCTCCGACAGTGCCGAGACCTGAGGAGTGGGACGGTTGCGGGGCCTCGCCGGCTCGCGGGTAGTGTGGGCCGCGCACAGCGTCGTGCAGTCCCGGACCCACCCTTGATCCCTGAGGACCTTCGCTGTGAACGCACCCGCACTCCCCACGCACGCTCGGCCCGTCGTGCTCATCGCCGAAGAGCTGAGCCCCGCCACCATCGAGGCGCTCGGCCCCGACTTCGAGATCCGCCACTGCAACGGCGCCGACCGCGCCGAGCTGCTGCCCGCGATCGCCGACGTCGACGCGATCCTGGTCCGGTCCGCCACCAAGGTGGACGGCGAGGCGCTCGCCGCCGCCGCCAGGCTCAAGGTGGTCGCGCGGGCGGGTGTCGGCCTCGACAACGTCGACGTGAAGGCCGCCACCCAGGCCGGCGTCATGGTCGTCAACGCCCCCACCTCCAACATCGTCAGCGCCGCCGAGCTCGCGGTCGCCCTCATGCTGGCCGCGGCCCGCCACATCAGCCCCGCCCACGCCGCGCTGCGCAACGGGGAGTGGAAGCGCTCGAAGTACACCGGCATCGAGCTCTACGAGAAGACCGTCGGCATCGTCGGGCTGGGTCGCATCGGCGTGCTCGTCGCGCAGCGGCTGAGCGCCTTCGGCATGAAGGTCATCGCGTTCGACCCCTACGTCCAGGCCGGCCGCGCCGCCCAGATGGGCGTGCGCCTCGTCGACCTCGACACCCTGCTCGCGGAGTCGGACTTCATGAGCGTCCACCTGCCCAAGACCCCTGAGACGGTGGGCCTCATCGGCGCCGACCAGCTCGGCGCGGCCAAGGACAGCCTGGTGCTCGTCAACGCGGCCCGCGGTGGCATCGTCGACGAGGCCGCGCTCTACGACGCCCTCAAGAACGGCCAGATCGCCGCCGCCGGCCTCGACGTGTTCGCCAGCGAGCCGTGCACCGACAGCCCGCTCTTCGAGCTCGACAACGTCGTGGCCACGCCCCACCTGGGCGCCTCGACCGACGAGGCCCAGGAGAAGGCCGGGGTCTCCGTCGCCCGGTCGGTGCGCCTGGCGCTGAGCGGCGAGCTCGTCCCCGACGCGGTCAACGTGCAGGGCGGCGTCATCGCCGAGGACGTACGTCCCGGCATCCCGCTCACCGAGAAGCTCGGCCGCGTCTTCACCGCGCTCGCCGGCGAGGTGGCCCAGCAGCTCGACGTGGAGGTGCGCGGCGAGATCACCGAGTACGACGTCAAGGTGCTCGAGCTGGCGGCCCTCAAGGGCGTCTTCGCCGACATCGTCGAGGAGCAGGTGTCCTACGTCAACGCGCCGCTGCTGGCGGCCGAGCGCGGCACCGAGGTGCGCCTGGTGACCGATCCCGAGAGCCCCGACCACCGCAACCTGATCACGCTGCGCGGCACCCTCGCCGACGGCACCCAAGTCTCCGTGTCCGGCACGCTCGTCGGGCTCGCCCAGAAGGAGCGCCTGGTCGAGGTCAACGGCTTCGACGTCGACATCGAGCCCACCACGCACCTGGCCTTCCTCACCTACGAGGACCGCCCGGGCATGGTCGGCACCGTCGGCGGCATCCTCGGCGACGCCGCGGTCAACATCGCCGGGATGCAGGTCTCGCGCCAGGACAAGGGCGGCGCGGCGCTGGTCGCGTTGAGCGTGGACTCGGCCATCCCGGCCGAGACGCTCGCCCAGATCGAGAAGGCGATGCAGGCCGTCTCGGTGCGGGCCGTCGACCTGTCCTGATCCCGCGCACGGCGAACGGCGGCGGCCGCACCACGCTGCCGGACTGGGAGCTCGACGCTCAGGCGACCATGACGCGGCCGGCGGCGCGCCGCGTCGACGGCCGGGCGGCGTCGGAGGACACGTGGTCCCAGGCTGAGGCGAGGCGTCGGACGGCCTCGGTGAGGTCCTCGGGCGAGGCGGTCCACGGGATCCGCACGTGACGGTCGAGCCCGCCCTCGACGGCGAAGACCGGACCCGGGGCGACCACCACGCCGCGTCGTTCGGCCTCGACCGTGGTGGCGGTGCCGAGGGCGTCGGGCAGCTCGCACCACAGCGCCAGCCCGCCGTCGGGCACGCGGAACCGCCACGTCGGCAGGTGCTCGCGGACGGCGGCGACGAGCGCGTCGCGACCGGCCAGCAACCGCGCGCGGTGCACCGGGAGCACCTCGTCGGCGCGGTCCATCAGGTCGGCCAGCACGAGCTGCTCGAAGACCGGCGCGCCGAGGTCCATCCCGATGCGCGCATGGATCAGCCGGTCCATCTCGGCCAGCGGGGCGCGCACCCACCCGAGCCGCAGGCCGCCCCAGTAGGACTTGCTGGCGCTGCCGATCGTGATCGCGTGGTCGGCGTACGACGCCAGCGGGCGCGGCATCGCCGCGGCGAGCCCCGGCCGCAGGGCGAGGGCCTGGTGGGCCTCGTCGGCGACGGCGATCGTGCGCGTGCGGGCCAGCGCTGCGGCCAGCGCCTCACGTTGGGCGTCGGACATCAGGTGACCGGTGGGGTTCTGGAAGTCGGGGATCAGGTAGGCCAGCCGCGGGTTGGACTGGCGCAGCGTCGCGCCCAGCGCGTCGAGGTCCCAGCCGTCGGGGTCGACGGTCGCCGGGACCAGGCGGGCACCCGCGTGGCGGACCGCCTGGGTCGAGTTGGGATACGTCGGGGACTCCACGACGACACGGTCGCCCGGGGCGGTGAAGGCCCGCGCCACCACGGACGCGGCCGCGAGGGCACCGGCCGTCACCATCACCTGCTCCGGCACCGTGGGCAGCCCCCGGGCGTCGTACGCCGCCGCGATGCGGGCCTGGAGCGCCGGCACACCCAGCGGGAAGTAGCCCGGTCCGCTGAGGTAGGCGGGCAGCTCCTCGGTGGCGCGTTGGTAGGCCTCGACGAGGCCGGGCGGTGCGGAGTGGGCGGCGCAGTTGAGGTCGATGACGTCCTCGCCGCCGAGGCCGGGGAGGAGCGCCCGGTCGTGCGCCCGGCGCTGACCGCCGGGGACGGTGGTGAACGTGCCCGACCCCCGCCGCGCCTCGGCGTACCCGGACTCGCGCAGCACCTCGTAGGCCCGGGTCACGGTGGTGCGCGAGACGTCGAGCACGCCGGTCAGCTCGCGCTCGCTCGGGAGGCGTACGCCGAGGCCGACCCTGCCGTCGCCGATCAGCACCCGCAGGCTCTCGGCGAGACCGAGGTAGGCGGGGGAGCGCGGGAAGTCCCCGACCAGGGTGGCCATGCGCTGGGCGCTGACGATGCGGCTCATGCAGGCCACTGTTCCACGATTGGCTATGTCCGACAAGGCCAATCGACCGGAGGATGGGGGCATGAGCACCACCCCCTGCGACCTCCCGACCGGGCCGACCGGCCCCACCGGCCCCACCGGCCCGGCCGGCACCGTCCACGCACCCCGCGGCGTCCTCGTCGACCTCGGCCCGATCGCCCAGCTGCGTGCCGGTCGACTCGCCCGGCGTCTGCCCCAGCTCTACCTCGGGCTCGTGCTCTACGGCGTCTCGCTGGCGATGATGGTGCGCGGGGCGCTCGGGCTCGCACCCTGGGACGTCCTGCACTCCGGCTTCATCCGCCACGTGCCGATGACCCTCGGCCAGGCGGTCGTGCTCTTCAGCTTCGTGGTGCTGGTGCTGTGGATCCCGCTCAGGGAGATGCCCGGCCTCGGCACGATCAGCAACGCGATCGTGGTGGGCCTGTCCGCCGACGCCACGCTGGCCGCGCTGGACCGCCCCGACGCGATGGTCGCCAGGATCGCCCTGATGCTCGGCGGGGTCGCGCTCTGCGGCCTGGCCAGCGCGCTCTACATCGGCGCCCAGCTCGGCCGCGGGCCGCGCGACGGCCTGATGACCGGTCTCGTCCGCCGCACCGGGCTCTCGCTGCGGCTGGTGCGCACCGGCCTGGAGGTCGCCGTCGTCGTGATCGGGCTGCTCCTCGGCGGCGTGCTCGGAGTCGGCACGGTGGTCTACGCACTGGCGATCGGTCCGCTGACGCAGCTGATGCTGCCGTGGTTCACCGTCGACCTGATGGCTCCCCGGTCTCAGCCTGCCGAGTCCGAGACCAGGTAGGAGATCACGGCGAGGCTGATCGCCGTCGAGACCAGCACGCCGACCGGCCCGAACATCAGCGGCAGGGCGGTCAGCGCCCAGACGTCGAACCCGCGGAACACGCTGGAGAAGACCCCGCTGGGCACGCCGCCCGCCGGCGTGCTCACCATCGGCGCGGCGTAGTTGGGCGGCTTCCCCGTCACCCAGCGCACCGTGGCCGCCAGGCTCGACAGGCCGCACGAGAGCGCCGCGGTGAACGCCTCGTCCGGCGGATGGGTGGGCAGCAGCGTCCACGTCGTCGCGAGTGCGAAGAGCACCAAGGCGGTGCCGGGCACGACCAGGTGGGCGCCGAGCATCGACGCCCGGCTCATCGGCAGCATCCGGGCCAGGCTCTTGGTGCGGACGACGACGCGCAGCCCGGAGCACATGGCCGGCCCGCCGAACAGCCCGGCGAGGGTCGTGGCCAGCACGACCGCGCGGCCGGCGCCCGCCTCGGCGGCGGCGTACGGCACGAGGACGAGGCCGGCCAGGACGACGTACGGCTGGGGGGTGCGGAGCGCGCGCAGGGCGTCGCGGTGCACGAGCGCCCACCAGCCGAGCGGGCCTCCGGTGCGGGTGCGGACGTGGGCGCCGCGGCCCCACCGGCGCGCGAGCAGCACGTCGTACATGAGTCCCAGGTCGACGGAGGACAGGGCGCCCGAGAGGCTGGGGGAGAGGTTCTCGGTGTAGCCGAGGACCCGTCGGGTGACCCTGCCCACGGCCGTGCGGGTGCGCCAGACGAGGGTGCCGGCGCCGAGGACCGTGAGGACGGCCAGCGCCGAGCCGACGCCGGACGGCACGCCTGGCATCCCGCCCAGCTGCTGGGTCGCCGAGAGACTCAGGAGCAACCAGAGCGCTGCGGTGAGCACCCAGCTGAGCCACCGGGCGACCGGCTTCTCGTGCACCTGCGACAGCGCGGCCACGCCCACGCAGGCGACCGCGGCGGCGCCGCCGGCCGCCACGAAGACCGCTCCTGCGGCGAGGTCGAAGCCGCCGAGCGCGGCCGGCGCCAGCAGCAGGACGATCGCGCCGACCAGCGTGAGGACGGTCGTGCGCGACCACCCCGGGCGCAGCAGGGCACCGCGGTCCACGGGGGTGCTCAGCAGCCAGCCGTTGGCGGCCGGCGGGCTGAAGACCGGGCCGAGCAGCCGGGCCAGGCCGAGGGCCAGCAGGGCCACCGCGAGGGCCGCGAGCCAGGGTGCCGCCGAACGCACCTCGCTGCAGGCGCCGACGCACGCGTCGTCGGCGAGGCGACGCAGCGAGAGGACGACGTTGCCGGCCATCGCCGCGACCATCGCGACGCAGAAGAGCGCGACGTAGGCGTCCGAGAGGAGCTCGCCCCACTTCAGCTCCGCTCGCCCGCGGCGCCACTCGCGGATCTCGCCGCGCACCTCGCGGGCGGTGGGCACCTGGGCGGCGAGGTCACTCATGGTCGGGGTCCGGGGCCGGTCCGAGCCGCACCACGCGGTCGCAGACGAGCGCGACCAGGTCCGGGTCGTGGCTGACCAGCAGGATCGCGCGCCCCGCAGACTTCTCCGCGACGAGCTTGTGGCCGAGCCACTGCACCCCGTCGACGTCGAGGCGCTGCTCCGGCTCGTCGAGGACGAGCAGGCGTCGCGGCCGGACGAACGCGCTGGCGAGGGCCAGGCGGCGCCGCTGGCCGGACGAGAGCGTCGAGGGCAGCTGTCCCGAGACCTCCATCAGGCCGACCTCGGCGAGCACCGTGTTGACGATCTCCTCGGCGTCGGGCTGGGCGTGCGCCCGCGCCACCAGGTCGAGGTGCTCGACGACCGAGAGGTCGGGGAAGAAGTCGAGGTCGTCCATGACGACGGCCAGGTCGCGGCGGATCTCGGGGACCCGCTCATCGAGCACCCGCCCGACCAGCGTCGCGGTGCCCTCGTCGGCCTCGTCGACACCCACGATGCACCGCAGCAGGGTCGACTTGCCGCTGCCGTTGGGCCCGACCACCCCGACCGCCTCACCCGCGCCGACGTCGAGGTCGACCTCGGACAGGATCGTCCGGTCGGCGAAGCGACGGGTGATCCCGCGGACCGTGAGCAGCGCATCCGCCATCTCCCCCATGCCCGCCATTCAAGCAGCGGGGTCGTCGCGAGGGCGTACGCCGTCGACGACCCGCGCGACACCCTCGCGCCGCGGGTCGGCGACGGCCTCGAGGCCGCCGTCGCCCCGCGTGAGCGTGGCACCGACCCCGCCGAAGTACATCGACAGCTCCTCCTCGGCCCGCACCTCCTCGTCGGGCAGCCCCGCGCCGTGGACGTGGACCCGGGGATGGGCGACCGCGGCGGCCAGGTCGAGCCCGCCGCTGACGAAGCCGGCGAGCGCCGACACGATCGCGGTGGTGATCCGGTCGGCGCCCGGAGACCCGATCGCCAGCGTGGAGCCGTCGTCGTGCCGGCCGACCGTGGGCGCCATGTTGGAGAGCAGCCGGGAGCCTGCCGGGACGTGGCGACCGGCAGGGTTCAGCTCCGGCTCGCCGAGGCAGTTGTTGAGCCAGATGCCGGTGCCGGCGGCGATCATGCCCGCGCCGTAGCCCGAGGACACGGTGATCGAGCACGCGGCACCGTCCGCGTCGGTCACCGACACGTGCGCCGTCGACCCCGACTCGAGCACCGCGCGGTGGTCGGCGTCGACCCGGTCCAGCCAGGCGCGCGACGCCGCGTCGAGGTCGTGGGCCGTCTCCAGCACCTCGCGGCGGTGCCCGAGGACGGCCCGCTGCACCCGCACCAGGTGCTCGACGTCGTCCTCGTCCCAGCCCGCGAGCGGGTGGCCGTCGAGCAGGCGGAGCATCGAGGCGACCACCACGCCGCCGACCGACGGGGGTGGGGTGGTGGCCAGCCTCCAGCGCCCGACCCGGGTGGTCAGGGGCGGGCGGACGACCGGTGTGTACGCCGCGAGGTCGGCCGCGCCGAGCAACCCGCCGCGCTCCTGCAGGTCCGTGGCGATCAGCCGGGCCAGGTCGCCCTCGTGCAGCGCGCGAGGTCCGACGGCCGCGATGTGCTCGAGCGTGGCGGCGAGGTCGGCGACGACCACGCGCTCCTCGGTGAGCCGTCCGTGCGCGTCGTGCAGCGCGCGGTGGCTCTCGGGGTCCCACCCGAAGACGCTCTCGTGGACGTAGCGCAGGTAGTAGCGCGACGCGGAGCCGAGCCGGAACCCGCCGCGAGCCACGTCGATGGCCGGGGCCACCAGCTCGCGCCACGCGAGCCGGCCGTCGCGCGCGTGGGCCTCCCCGAACGCGGCGAGCGACCCGTGCGTGGCCACCGAGCCCGGGCCGATCGTGATCGTGACGCCGCCGCCGTACGCCGTCGACACGTCCCAGGTCTCCACCGGCTCGTCGCCGGTCCGACCGAGGCCGGGCCGGTCGACCCAGCCGTCGACGGTGTAGGCGGCTCCGGTCGCGGGCTGGACGCCGACGAAGCCGCCCGAGCTCAGCGAGACGAGCCCGACCTCGTTGACCATCGCGACCAGGGCTGCCGCGATGGCCGCGTCGACGGCGGAGCCGCCGGACCGTGCGACGTCCTCGGCGGCGTTGGCCGCGGCCGGGTTGGGGGCGGCGACCGCCAGCGAGGTCATGGGCAGGTGGTCAGCGACGCGTCGCGATCACGGCCGACGCGTCGGCTGCCACCATGACCTCGACGGCGGTGAAGCGGTCATCGGTGAGCCACTGCTCGCGCAGGGTGTCGACGCGGCCGTAGGTGATCGGCGGCCACGACGCGCAGGGCGCGAAGTCGTCGAGCACGACGATCCCGCCGGGCTCGACGAGGTCGACCACGGCGTCCACGCCCACCTCCGACGGCGAGCCGGAGTCGAGGAAGAGCAGGGAGAAGGGGCCGTGGTCCCGCAGGACGTTCCAGTCCGCCGCCAGCACCTCGACCTCGGCGTCGTCCTCGAAGATCTTCGCCGCCGCGCCGGCCAGCGACTCGTCGAGCTCGGCGGTCAGGATCCGCGCGCCGTTGCGTACGCCGCTGCGCAGCCAGGCGGTGCCCACGCCGCAGCCGGTGCCGAACTCCGCCATCGTGCCCCCGCGGGTCGCGGCGAGGGTCGCCAGCAGCCGGCCCGTCTCGTTGCGGCAGAAGGCGACGTAGCCGGCCTGGCGGCACACGTCGAAGGCGCGGGAGACGACGTCGGGAAGTTCGGGAGGGGCAGACATGAGATCGCCGAGTGTGTCACCAATCGACCGAGGTCTCAGGGGGCGGTCCGGCATCTCACGATCTGACACGTTTCGCAAACCGGATGCACACGTCCGCCCACCGGTCGTACAGTCTCCTCATCATGCGGAGCGTGTTCGTACTTATCGATCGCCGCGGCGGGGCCTGACAGAAGGCCACCTCGTCGCGGTGTTCGGCGTTGACGAGGTTCCGCCGCCCGGCCTTCTCCCTTCCTGATCCAGGAAGGGTCGACTCAGTCGAGTTCGAAGCCGCCGCCTCTGCGGCGGGTCCGGCCCCATGGACGCGTGACCCGCTCCCCAGTTCCTTCGAGAACGCAGGCCGGCCGGCAGCCGGGCCCCGGGCGATCCCCGCACTCCCGCTCCCTCACCCGCCGCGGTGTCGGTGGCTTCGAGCTCACTACCCCTCCAGGAGTGAGAACCATGTACGACCTGTATCCCGACGCATGGGGCCCCGCGGCCCACGATCCCGAGAACCCCCGCAGCGCGGAGAACACCGCTATGGCGCTCCAGACGGCGCTTGACCTGCGAGACAACGGCGCCGCGCGCCCCGACGACAACTAGATTCCGACGCATGCCCGACAGCCAGCAGACCCCGTCCGCCACCCACCCGACCCTCGCCGTCATCCCCGGTGACGGGATCGGTCCGGAGGTGACCGCCGAGGCCTTGAAGGTCCTCGAGGTCGCCTCCCCGGTGAAGTTCGAGTCGACGCGCTACGACCTCGGCGCCGAGCGTTACCTCGCCACCGGCGAGGTGCTGCCCGACTCGGTGCTCGCGGAGATCCGCGAGCACGACGCGATCCTGCTGGGAGCTGTCGGAGGCAAGCCCAACGACCCCAACCTGCCGCCGGGCATCCTCGAGCGCGGGCTGCTGCTGCGGCTGCGCTTCGAGCTCGACCACTACGTCAACCTGCGTCCCTCGCGGCTCTTCCCGGGCACGGCCTCACCCCTGGCCCAGCCCGGCGAGATCGACTTCGTCGTCGTGCGCGAGGGCACCGAAGGCCCCTACACGGGCAACGGCGGTGCCCTCCGCGTCGGCACTCCCGCCGAGATCGCCACCGAGGTCTCGGTCAACACCGCGTACGGCGTCGAGCGGGTGATCCGCGACGCCTTCGCCCGCGCCGAGAAGCGGCCGCGCAAGCGGCTGACCCTGGTCCACAAGACCAACGTGCTGACCAACGCCGGCTCGCTGTGGTGGCGCCTCTTCGAGTCGGTCGGAGCGGAGTTCCCCGAGGTCACGACCGACTACATCCACATCGACGCCGCGATGATCTTCATGGTCACCGACCCCGCCCGCTTCGACGTGATCGTCACCGACAACCTGTTCGGCGACATCATCACCGACCTCGCCGCCGCCATCACCGGCGGCATCGGGCTGGCGGCCTCCGGCAACGTGAACCCCGACCGGACGGCCCCCTCCATGTTCGAGCCCGTGCACGGCTCCGCCCCCGACATCGCCGGGCAGCAGAAGGCCGACCCGACCGCGGCGATCCTCTCCGGCGCGCTCCTCCTCGACCACCTCGGCCACGCCGACGCGGCGGCCGCCGTCGAGGCGGCCGTGCTGGCCGACCTCAGCGAGCGCGCGCCGGGCACGAGTCGTCGTACGAGCGAGGTCGGGGACGCGATCGCTGCCCGCCTCTGAGTAAGTTGACCCCATGCAGATCAGCACCACCGCCAACCCCACGCCCGTCGACGACGCCCGGCTCGCCGAGATCCTCGCCAACCCCGGCTTCGGTCAGCACTTCACCGACCACATGCTCACGGTCGAGTGGACGCCCGACGCCGGCTGGCACGCCGCACGGATCACGCCCTACGGCCCGCTGACGCTCGATCCCGCGACGGCCGTGCTGCACTACGCGCAGGAGACCTTCGAGGGGATGAAGGCCTACCGCCACGACGACGGGTCGATCTGGACCTTCCGTCCGGAGCAGAACGCCGCGCGGATGGTGCGCTCCTCCGAGCGGCTGGCGTTCCCCGAGCTGCCGGTCGACGACTTCGTCGCCTACGTGGACGCGCTCGTCGAGGCCGACCAGCGGTGGGTGCCCGACAACGCCGCCTCGGGGGGCGGGGAGAAGGCGCTCTACCTTCGGCCCTTCATGTTCGCCTCCGAGACCTTCCTCGGCGTGCGCCCGTCGCAGCACGTCACCTTCATGGTGATCGCCTCGCCGGCCGGCGCCTACTTCAAGGGCGGCATCAAGCCGGTCAACCTCTGGCTCTCCGAGACCTTCACCCGCGCCGGCCGCGGGGGCATGGGCGCCGCCAAGACGGGCGGTAACTACGCCGCGTCGCTGGCGGCCCAGCGCGAGGCGATCGAGCAGGGGTGCGACCAGGTCGTGTTCCTCGACGACCAGGAGTTCCGCTACATCGAGGAGCTCGGCGGGATGAACCTCTTCTTCGTCCACCGCGACGGCCACATCGTCACCCCCGAGACCGGCACGATCCTGGAAGGCATCACCCGCGCCTCGATCATCGAGCTGGCCGGCAAGCTCGGCCACGCGGTCGAGGAGCGCAAGTTCTCCATCGACGAGTGGCGCGACGGCGTCGCCTCTGGAGAGATCACCGAGATCTTCGCCTGCGGCACCGCTGCCGTCGTCACGCCGGTCGGTGAGCTGCGCTCGCCTCAGGGGGTGACCGCCGCACCGTCGAGCACCGAGCTCACCATGCGGATCCGCGACTCGCTGGTGGGCATGCAGTTCGGCCGCACCGACGACACCTTCGGCTGGATGCACCGGGTGTGCTGACCCGTCACCTCGGCCGCGTGACTCGGCCGATCGGCTGACCCGGTTCGGCCTCCGGGCCGATGCGGCGTACGTCGTGCGCGGCGAGGCTCGTGACCATGACGACGACCGCGACCCGACCGACCGCGCCGACCGGGGTCCGACGTGACTGGTGGATCCCGGCGAGCCTGATCGCGCTCGCGCTGGTGCCCGCACTCGCGGGCGCGGCGCGCCTCGTCGACCTCTCGTCGGGGCGGACCGAGGAGAACGCACGCTTCTTCGACCTGCCCGTCCCGATCATCGTGCACATCGTCGGCGCGACGACCTTCTGCGTCCTCGGCGCCTTCCAGTTCATGCCGTCCCTGCGCCGCCGCCGGCCGCGGTGGCACCGCCTCGCCGGCCGCGTCCTCGTGCCGGCGGGCCTCGCCGCCGCGTTGAGCGGCATGTGGATGGCGGTGTTCTCCGACGTCCCGGTCTACGACAACACCGCGCTCGTCTGGCTGCGCCTGCTCTTCGGCTCGCTGATGGTCGCCGGCCTGGTGCTGGGACTCGTCGCGATCCTGCGCCGCGACGTCCGCACCCACCAGCGGTGGATGGCGAGGGCGTACGCCGTCGCCCAGGGCGCCGGCACGCAGGCGCTGGTCCTCGGCCCGATGGTGCTGCTCTCAGATGGGCAGGGCGCCGACCAGCCGGGCGGCTCGTTGAAGGCGACCGGCATGGGGGCCGCCTGGGTGATCAACCTGGCGGTCGCCGAGTGGCTGGTGCGCCGCAGCCAGACCCGTCAGTCGAGGCGTCGGGTCTGATAGGCCCAGAGCGCGAGCTCGACCCGGTTGCGGACGCCGAGCTTGGCCATCAGCGCGCCGACGTGGGTCTTGACCGTGCTGAGCGAGATGTAGAGCTCGGCCGCGACCTCGTGGTTGGTGAGTCCGCGCGCGACGGCGACCAGCACCTGCTCCTCGCGCTCGGTCAGCGGTGAGATGGGCTGGGGCGGGGTGTCGCGGTCGGCGAAGGTCCTGAGCAGCCGGGTCGTGACGCTGGGGGCGATGAGCGACCCCCCGTCCGCCGCTGCCCGGACCGCGTGCGTGAGCAGCTGTGGCCCGCAGTCCTTGAGCAGGAAGCCCCGGGCGCCGGCCTGCAGCGCGCCGTAGACGTACTCGTCGAGGTCGAAGGTGGTCACCACCACGACCGCCATCGGGTCGGCCACCTCGGGTCCGGCCAGCGCGCGGGTCGCCTCGATGCCGTTCATCCGCGGCATCCGGATGTCGAGCAGGCACACGTCCGGGCGCAGCAGCCGCGCCTGCTCGACGGCGTCCTGCCCGTCGACGGCGGTGGCCACGACCTCGATGCCCTCCTGGGCGCCGAGGATCATCGCCAGGCCCGTGCGGACGATCTCCTGGTCGTCGGCGACGAGCACCCGCAGCGTCATCGTCCGACCCCCTCGGTGCCGACCGGCAGGACCGCGGTGACCTGCCAACCGCCGGTCGCCGGACCTGCTTCCAGTCGGCCGCCCAGCAGCTCTGCCCGCTCGGTCATGCCGAGGATGCCGAAACCCTGGCCGGACCTCGTGCTGGGGCGACCGTCGTCGGTGACGGTGAGCACGATGTCGGAGTGGTTCTTATTCACCGCCACGCGTACGAGAGTGGTGCCCACTCCGTGGCGGCGGGCGTTCGCCACCGCCTCCTGCGCGATGCGGTGCACGGCGGCGGCGACCGTGGGGGAGAGCTCCAGGCCGTCGTCGAGGTGCACCTCGACGCGAGGTCGGCCCTCGTCCGACGCCAGTCCCGCGAGGTCGTCGAGCGGCCGGTCGGGTGCTTCGCCGCCTTCCGCGGCCTCCGTCCGCAACATGCGCAGCACCTTGCGCGTCTCGGCCAGCGTGCGGGTGGCCTCGTCGTCAATGCGCCGCAGGGCGTCCCGTGCCGCGTCGGGTCGGTCGTCGGCGACCGCGAGGCCGGCCTGCGCTGTGATGGCGATGGCGGTGAGGTGGTGGGCGACCGTGTCGTGCAGGTCGCGGGCCAGGCTCTCCCGCTCCAGCTGCCGTACGTCGTCGAGCTGGCGCGTGCGCAGCATGGCCCGCGAGCGGAGCACGGCGCCCATCGCAGTGGCAGCCACGACCACGGCGGCCCCACCGACTCGGTCCCCTGGAGCCAGGTCCTGGGACACCAGGGAGCTGCCGGCCACCAGGAGGAACAGGCACAGACCGGTGAACGCGGCTCGTCCGGAGGCCCAGCGTGCGAGTGAGTAGGGGATCAGCAGGGCCACGACGGCCGTGTTGAGGTCGTCGGGCTGGCGCAGGTCGGTCGTGCTCGCCGCGACCCCCAGCACCAGCATCACGCCCGCGAAGACCGCGACCGTCAGGGTGGGGTTGGTGCGGCGTACGAGCAGGGTCGGCAGCCAGACCAGGAACGTCGCCAGGGTCAGCAAGCGCGAGCCCATCTCGGGACGCAGGAAGGCCACCTCCACGACCGCGGCCACGGCCGTGACCGCGACGAACGCGTAGTCGAGCCGACCCGCGGGCCGGGCGTCCGCGGGCGCGGGCAGGGTCCAGATCGAGCGGAGGAGCGACCGGAGGCGGGTGGGCACGCGTGCACGGTAGTGCCCGCCGCGTGTCACACGGATCGGCCGGATGACCGAGTGCCGGCGATCGGCCTACGTCCGTCTGGCGAACCTCACGTCGCCGCTGGCCAGCCGCTCCACGGTGTGGTCGGGCTCGTGCGCCCGGTGGTGGTGGTGCGAGCAGAGCAGCACGCCGTTGTCGAGGTCGGTGGGACCGCCCTCGAGCCAGGAGATCCAGTGGTGGGCCTCGGCCCAGGTGCCGGGGATGTCGCAGCCCTCGGCGCGGCAGGTGCGGTCGCGGAGCAGGAGGGCCCGGCGCTGCGCGGCGGTGAACAACCGCTGGGCGCGGCCGACGTCCAGGATCTCGGAGTCGCCACCCAGCACGGCAGGCATCAGCCGGGCCGTGCAGGCGAGCCGCCGAGCCTGGGCCGCGGTCATGGTCTCGCCGGCACACGGGTCTGCGTGCGCGTCGCTGGGGATCGTGCCGGCCCCGAGGATGTCGGCGGCGCCCAGCTCGGAGGTCAGGGTCGCGAAGGGGATCGTGATGATCATCGTCGTGGCGTCGCCGCCGTGGACCGGGAGCCGCTGGGGGTCCAGGCACTCGAGGAGCTGGCAGAACGCCTCGCCCAGGCGCCGCGGGTAGGGCAGGCGCGCCAGGGCATCTGCTCCGACCGAGTCATCGGCGGAGGGGTCGACGTCGCGGCGCGGGTTGGCGTGGGCCTCGAGGTACGTCGCGAGCCGGGTCGCGGCGGCGTCGGGCAGGATGCCCGAGATCCGGGTCGTCCCGTTGCCCAGGCGGCGAAGGGTGAGCCGGGTGCGGCGCCGTGCCTCGGCCTCGAGGGCGGCCAGCCTGCGGCCCTCGGTCTCGTCGACGAGGTCCGGTGCCACCACGGTGAGGATGTGTCGCCCGATCCGAGTGAGCTGCTTGGGCGAGAACCGAGCCGCGTGGTCGATGAGCGCGGCCTCCGCGGCGTCGAGGACCTCCTGCGGGACCGCGTCGGGAAGGACGTCGAGGCACTGCACGATCGCGCGTGCCTGGGCGGTGTTGACGCGTCCCTCGCGCAGCGCCGCGGCCACCGTGCGCCAGCGACGGTCGAGGCCGGTCGCGAGGCGCAGGTCCGCCCGGGCGTCCTCGAACCTCGTGCGCGTGGCATCGGCGAACCAACCGGCCGCATCCCGCGACCCGGTGTCCGCGGCGAGGTCCGCAGCGTCCGCGAGGATCCGCATCCGTAGCTCCGCCACCCGGGACTCGATCCGCACCAGCTCCCTCAGGGCCTCCGCCTTGTCGGTGGTCGGCATGAAGGTGGGGTTGGTGCCGGCGACGGTCTTGAGCGCCTCGTCGATGAGCGAGGTCGCGGTCAGGATGGGGTGGGTCACCTGCGGCCTCCTCTCGACGACGATCCCGGCACGCACACGCGTGCCGCTCAACGGTCGTCGCTCCTGGAGGCCCGGTTCGCCGGACTATTACGTCACCCTCGCAACTCGCCTCTCCCAGCCAGGGCTCGGACTTCGCGGTGCGTCCTAGGGCCCTGGACCTGTGAGGCGTACCGCCACCCTAGTCGACGGATCGACTCTTAACACACACATGTTCGATCAACTGTCCGTCAAGTATAGGCACCGCGGCCCGCCGTGAGCCGGGCGCAGAGTGGCTGCAGCGCGGCAGAGGGTGATGCCTCCAAGGCGGCGGACTGGCTCAGTCAATCCGGCAGGTTGGGACGCGGCCGCGCCGACACCTTCTGGGTCGGCCACCAAGCCGTCGGCGCCGGCGCCGAGGGCAGAGCCGAGCCAGACCCGAGAGCTAGAGGTCGTCGCCCGCGTGATCCTTCGTTTGGGCGGGAACAGACTCGAGTCGCCCGAGCATGTCGTTCAAGTGCTGTCGCAGGTGCTGCGCGTGATCTGCCGCCACCTGCTGAAGTCGAGCGACCTCCGCCTCACTTTGTGCGCGCTGTCTATCCGCCTCAGTGCGCACAATTTCCGCAGTTGCTTGAGCTTCATCAACCGTCCGCGCGGCCTCGAGTCGGGCGGTCTCAACCATGCTCGCGGCCTCTTGCTCCGCCGAACGAACCAACGCAACAGCCTCCTCCCGCGCTGCGGCAACGATGTTCGTCGCCTCCGCCCGGGCGTCGGCGCGCCACTGGTCGGTGTCGCGTGCAGTCATCTCCAGAAGCCGTGCCGCGGAGGGTGAACGCGGCTCGGGCACCGCGACGTGCCCTGTGGGGTCGTCGTCTCGGTGGTTGCCCGCGTCGCTGCGGACGCCTTCGTAATGTTCCTGGCTCAGCACGTGCGTCTCCTCACTTACCCCCGCGGCGGTGTCATCGGCAGCGTACGAGGTCGAGGCATCGATGGTTGCGGGGGCCTCCGCGACGGGCCGCGAACAACCATGGAGGACGGCAACGTTCCGGGATGATCGCCAGCTGCGAACCGAACGCACAACTCGCGGACGAGCAATGCTGGTGGTCTAGCGTTCAGACCATGTCCGAGGCTCGTCCGACCACGCTTGGATGGCGCTCTGTCGGCATGAGCTGGGATGAGGAAGAGTTCGACCTCGAAAGCCTGAGTCGTGGGAGCACGAGTGGGAGCGCTCCGAACCAGAGCGCATCGTGGTGGCTCACCCGGACTACCCCGCCCCGCGTCATGACCTTGACGTGTGGGTGATCCGCGCCCCGACAGTTGTGCGTTTTCGCGGCGGCTGAGATGTCCAACCTGGCGTGGCCCTTCTCTTGTGCCCTCTACGACTGACCAACAGCGCGCGACGCCCGCTCATCAGCGTAAGCGGATATTGGAGGGACGCCGACAGGCGGCGATAGACGCACGCGGCAGGCGGTACCCGCATCCCTCATGCAACAGAGAGCCTTTGCTCTTGACGCGATGTTGAACGGGAGTACGGACCCGGGAGCGTTGGGCTCTTGGGGCTGTTTTGCGGGAGCTGAACATGCTCGCCTTGCGTTGGGTGGGGGTGCGGCCTTGTGAGGGGCCTTGAAACATCCGACGATGAGGCCGACAGAGGTCGTCGTCGTGAACGGGGGATGCGCATGCTCGCAACCAGGTGGTCAATCCGAGGATTGTCCGTGTGGACGCTGGGCCTGATTCTTGCAATGGCTCCTGCGCCGGCGATGGCGGACGCCAAGGTGTTCGATGACCCCGTCGGAGACTCGACCTTCGTGGACATCTCCCGCGTACGGGTCGTCCATCGGGACTCGGTGACGGTGCGCGTCCGATCAGCCGTTCCGCTCGCAACCGGACAGCTCTATGCCTTCTGGATCGACGCCGGACACGGACCCCAGCCGGACTACTACGTCGCATTCCGCGCCAACACGGACTTCGACGAAGTGCTAAGACTCGTGCGTTCCTTCAGTGATCGTCGATCTCTCGTTCAGTGTCGTGGGATACGACTTCGCGCCGACATCTTCACCGACGAGCCCGTGTCGATCCGAATCCCGCGACGCTGCCTCGAGAACCCAGGGAGAGTTCGGGTCGCCGTGCAGTTCAAGGACGAGAGCGCGGACACCGTGGACTGGGCCGTGGATCGCCGAACCTTCGGGCCCTGGGTGAAGCGGTAGCGCGCACCCGGAACTCCCCCAATCTAGAAACGTGGGTCGAGGACCCGCGGCATGCGCGGCTACTGATATGGAGTGACCTCCTGTCAAGAGCAGGGTGAGGCGCCCGTCTGGAGAGGTCCAGGCGGGCGCCTCGTCTTCGTCGGCGTGGTCGTTGATCAGCGTGTCGTTGGCGACGCGCGGTCAGACTGATATGCGCGGGTTGGTTACCGCAGGACGGGCGTTTCGGCAGGAGTGTTCCGCTGGCTAGAAACGAGCGTGGCCCTTCAGTGGGAGCTGCTCATAGTAGCTTCGCGGGTTGGCTCCTCGCGCTGCCATCAGCGACCGTGGCCGGCGAAGAGGCCGTGGCGTTAGTCCTCGAGCAGGGCCAGTGACCAGCACCAGCCGGCGAGCTCGCGGGCGATGGCGGTGTTGGCCACGGTGGCCTTCTTCTTGCGGTCGATGTACT
>NZ_JAOPWY010000179.1 GCF_025965415.1 Nocardioides sp. | reverse complement strand
TGGGGATGCCCGGTGATGCGCCGAAGCGCAATCCCGCGTTCCCCGACGAGTCCGAGCACTACCTCAGCGACGGCATCCTCGATCCCGTCCTGCAACGCGGACCGATCTACCGCCCCACCCCCTGACCGCTCGACACACCCAGCATCCACGAGGTAGCCGCATGATTCTCTCCCACGCCAGGGACGATGTCGACGTCGTCGCGGTCGGCGAGACCATGGCGACATTCGTCCCCGACGGCACGCCTGACCGATACCGGGTCGTCCCGGCGGGTGCGGAGTCGAACGTGGCGATCGGCGTGGCGCACCTCGGTCTACGTGCGCGCTGGGTGTCCCGACTCGGTGCGGACGATCTGGGACGACTCGTGTGTGACACCGTCAGCAGTCATGGTGTCGATGTCCGCGTCGAGTGGGACGAGCACCTGCCGACCGGGATCATGACGAAGAGCGTGGAGGACGGGCGGACCCGGGTGCAGTACTACCGCTCGGGGAGCGCGGCGAGTCGCCTCGACGAGCGCCACCATGCCTTCGTAGGCGATCGACCGCGCTGGACGCACCTGACTGGGATCACGCCTGCCCTGTCCAGCGGGGCCCGGCGACTCGCGAGCAGACTGCTGCTCGACCGGGACAAGGACCAGGGCCAGGGACGGACCAGCTTCGACTTCAACTATCGCCCCGCGCTGTGGTCGGGACCGAGCGAGGCAGTCGACGTGCTGGCTCCGCTGGCCCGTGCGGCCGACCTGGTCTTCGTCGGCGATGACGAGGCCGCAGCCCTGTTCGGGACGTGCGATGAGGATGCCTTGCGCGCCGAGCTCCTCACCCGATCCGACCAGGAGCTGATCCTCAAGCGCGGCGGGGGCATGGCGAGCTTGATCACCACCGAAGCTTCCTGGTCCGAACCCGCCAAGCGGGTGGAGGTGGTCGACCTCACGGGTGCCGGAGATGCCTTTGCGGCGGGCTACCTCGCTGGTAGGTGCAAGGGATGGAACGTCGCGCAACGCCTCCAATCGGGGCACTTCCTCGCATCGCAGGTAATCTCTCGGCTGTCTGACGTCGGACCGATCCCCGACCCGGACTTCGACGACGGCCATCAGTCCGACCTCTCGGCTAAGGGGGATACCAAGTGAGTCAGACTCTCGAACGAGCGCTCACAATTTTGGGCTTCGTCAGCGAGGAGCCCCGTCACATCGGCGAGATCGCCAAGTTCCTCGACGTGCATCACTCCACTGCGCTGCGCCTGCTTCACTCCATGCGCAAATACGACTTCGTCTACGAACTGCCCAACCACCAGTACCGGCTCGGTGCGGCGGTCTTCCGCCTCGGCTTCCGGGCCCTGGAGGCCCTAGACCTGCGCTCCATCGCGCACCCCTTCATGGTCGAGCTCAACGACGAGACCAGCGAGACCGTGCATCTGGGCGTCCTCGAGCACGGGGACGTGGTTTACATCGACAAGGTCGAGGCCAAGCACTCCGTGCGTATGCACTCGCGGATCGGCGCCATCGCGCCCCTGCACTGCACGGGCGTCGCGAAGGGGATCTTGGCCTTCATGCCGCCCGAGCAGCGCTCGGAGCTTCTCCACGGCCAGGAACTCGCACGCCGTACACCCAAGACGATCATCGACCTCGATCAGCTGGAAGCCGACCTCAACACCGCCCGCGAGCGAGGCTTTGCTCGCGACGACGAGGAGAACGAGGTTGGCATCCACTGCGTCTCGGCCCCCATCTTCAACGGCTTCGGCGAGGTCGAGGGTGCCATCAGCCTCTCGACACCCACGAGCCGCGTCGATGAGAAGACGCTGCTGGGCTTCGTCCCGGCGCTGAGGCGGGCGGCCGACAGGGCCTCCCATGAGCTGGGATGGAGCCCGACATGACATTGCTACGCACGGTGGCGATCCTGCGAGGGTTCACCCCCGCCCGCACGGTCGAGCTGGCGGAACGCGCCTGGGCGATCGGGATGGACCTCGTGGAGGTCCCGGTCCAGGGCGAGGCGGGCTGGGCGGCGCTCGAGGCAGTGGCGGCCTCTGCCCGGGACCGCACGTTCGGAGCCGGCACCATCTTGTCCTCGACAGACGCGAGCCGAGCCATCGGGTGCGGAGCCTCCGTCGTGATCAGTCCCAGTGTGCACCCCGACGTCATCGCCACCGCGCTGACGGCGGGTGCCGTGCCGCTCCCGGGGGTGATGACGCCCACCGATGTCGCCAACGCCGCGCGTCACGGGGTCGAGATCTGCAAGCTGTTCCCGGCCAACCTGGTCGGACCTGGATGGCTGGAGGCCATGCGGGGCCCCTTCCCGGACATCGGATTCGTCGCGGTCGGCGGAATCAGCGCAGCCAACCTCGACGACTATCTCGACGCTGGTGCGGTCGGAGTGGCGTTCGGCGGTTCGATCGAGCGGTTCCTCGACTCTCCCCAGGCCGAGGACGTCGTCGCCGCCGCCCATGCTCGCGTCTCCAGAGGGACGCCCACGGGACCCGCCGCGGTTTCCAGCTAGATCTGTTCGGCACCCCGGGCCCGAGTCCATCTCGTGCCCGGACGTTCGAGCGCGCCTTCGTGCACCACCCAAGACGATTCATCAGCCCTGATAGCAGAGGAGAAGTTCCATGAGTGAGATCACCGTCGGCACGTCCTACACCCTCGAACGAGTCGTGGGGGACGACGACTGCACCACCCGTGGCGAGCACCAGATCTTCGCCACCCCCGATCTGGTCCTGCTCGTCGAGGCCGCGGCGATCGCCGCGCTCGCCCAGCACCTGCCCGAAGGACAATCCAGCGTCGGCAGCCACATCAACATCACCCATGTCGCCCCGACCCTAAAGGGGCAGACCGTGACGGCCGTGACCACGGTGACGGAGGTCGATCGGCGGCGGGTGGAGTTCTCGGTCGAGGTGCGCGACGAGATCGACACCGTCTCGACCGGCACTCACGAACGTTTCATCGTCGACCTCGACAAGTTCGGCGAGCGACTCAACGACAAGGTCCTCCGGGTCAGCTGAGGCCCGGTGCGAGAAGGAGGACTCTGATCGTGGCCATTCAGGTCTTTGCCATCGTTGTCTCGTTCGCGCTGACCGCCGCGGCGCTCGCCCTCCTGGTCCCGGCCGTACGCCGCATCCTGGGCGTGGTGCGCGGGGGCCAGCCGGCCCCGGGCCGCACCGACCGCCCGGGCGCCCGCGCCGTGACGATGCTCAAGGAGACGTTCCTCCACAC
>NZ_JAOPWY010000170.1 GCF_025965415.1 Nocardioides sp. | reverse complement strand
CGTCGAGGCCCAGCAGGTGCTGGAGCGCCCCAGCGAGCCGGTCGCGCGGCATCATCCGCCACAGCGCATCGCGGGCCGGCGAGCCGCCCGGGTGCGCCCGGAGCGTCCAGTCCTCCTCGTCCTCGCGGGGGAGCCGGCGGCAGACCTCGCGCACCACCTCCAGGTGGGGGTCCCGGCCCGCGTCGGTCAGCTCGCGCCAGTTCCGGTGCACCCGGGCGAGCGCGGCGACGACAACCCGGCCGGACGGTGCCGGGTCCGGGAGCACGGCCGCGGCCAGGCGTACGAGCTCGGCACCGTGCGCCTCGACGTAGGCGGCGAAGGTGTCGGTCTCCTCGGCCTCGTCGGTCGCGGCGTCGAGCAGCTCGTGCCCGGGCGGCACGACGTCGGAGCGCACGTCGAGGAGCTCGACGCGCGAGTCCAGCATCTCCACCCGCTCACTCTGCGCCCGATGGCCCCCGATGTGCCAGCGTTAGCGGGTAGGGGTAGCAGCAGAAGTCCAGGTCCCCCTGCCCGGTGTTGACCTCGACGCCGCCCCGGGTCAGCTGCCGCACGGCCAACATCGCGCGCCGATAGGGCGTGCACCGCCCGCTCGGTAGACTGGCCCCGCCGACCACCCCCGACCGCTGGAGCGACCGTGCCTCGCGTCGTCGTCGACGTCATGCTGAAGCCAGAGATCCTCGACCCGCAGGGGTCCGCCATCGCGGGCGCCCTGCCCCGCCTGGGCTTCCAGGGGGTGACCTCCGTGCGGCAGGGCAAGCGTTTCGAGCTCGAGCTCGACGGTGCCCTGACCCCCGAGCGGCTCGCCGCCGTCGAGGAGGCGGCCCGGACGCTGCTGTCCAACCCCGTGATCGAGGACTACGTCGTGCACGCGGACGCGGGAGCCACGGCGTGAGGATCGGCGTCGTCACCTTCCCCGGCTCGCTCGACGACGGCGACGCCCGCCGCGCGGTGCGGATCGCCGGGGGCGAGCCGGTCGCCCTCTGGCACGGCGATGCAGACCTGCACTCGGTCGACGCCGTCATCCTCCCGGGCGGCTTCTCCTACGGCGACTACCTGCGCTGCGGCGCGATCGCCCGGTTCGCACCGGTGATGAGCGAGGTCGTGCGCGCCGCGGGCTCCGGCCTCCCGGTCCTAGGCATCTGCAACGGCTTTCAGATCCTCTGCGAGGCGCACCTGCTCCCCGGCGCGCTGATCCGCAACGACGTACGCCGGTTCGTATGCCGCGACCAGAAGCTGCGCATCGAGTCGAGCTCCACCACGTGGACCGCCGACTACCAGGCCGGCCAGGAGATCGTCGTGCCGCTGAAGAACGGCGAGGGCGGCTTCGTCGCGTCGGAGTCGGTGCTCGACGAGCTCGAGGGCGACGGCCGCGTCGTCGCGCGCTACCTCGAGGGCAACCCGAACGGCTCCTACCGCGACATCGCCGGCATTGCCTCCGCCGACGGCAGGGTCGTCGGGCTGATGCCCCACCCGGAGCACGCGGTCGAGTCCCTGACCGGCCCCACGACAGACGGACTGGGCTTCTTCACGTCGGTGCTGAAGTCGCTGGTGAACGCATGAGCGTCGGCGCCGCCTTCAACGTCGACACAGTCGGCGCGGCCACCGAGGCGCCCGACGCGCCGCAGCCGTACCGCGAGCTCGGTCTCAAGGACGACGAGTATGCCCGCATCCGCGAGATCCTCGGCCGCCGGCCCACGTCCAGCGAGCTGGCGATGTACAGCGTGATGTGGAGCGAGCACTGCTCCTACAAGTCCTCAAAGGTCCACCTGCGCCAGTTCGGCGACAAGGCACCACAGACCGATGCGCTGCTGGTCGGTGTCGGTGAGAACGCCGGTGTCGTCGACATCGGTGGTGGCTGGGCCGCGGTCTTCAAGGTGGAGTCGCACAACCACCCGTCCTACGTCGAGCCCTACCAGGGCGCGGCCACGGGGGTGGGCGGGATCGTGCGTGACGTGCTCACGATGGGTGCCCGCCCGATCGGCGTCATGGACCCGCTGCGCTTCGGCCCGGCCGACGCCGATGACACCAAGCGCGTGCTGCCCGGCGTGGTCGCCGGTGTCGGTGGCTACGGCAACTGCCTCGGCCTTCCCAACATCGGTGGCGAGGTCGTGTTCGACGCGAGCTATGCGGGCAACCCGCTCGTCAATGCGCTGTGTGTGGGGATCCTGAAGCCGGGTCCGGACGGCTCGGGGATCAAGCTCGCGCACGCCTCCGGCGAGGGCAACCTGGTGATCCTGTTCGGCGCGCGCACCGGCGGCGACGGCATCGGTGGCGTGTCGGTCCTTGCCTCGGAGACCTTCGAGTCGACCGGCCCCACGAAGCGACCGGCCGTGCAGGTCGGCGACCCGTTCATGGAGAAGCTGCTCATCGAGTGCTCGCTCGAGCTCTATGCCGCCGACCTGGTCGTAGGCATCCAGGACCTCGGCGGTGCCGGCATCTCGTGCGCGACCTCCGAGCTCGCCTCCGCCGGTGACGGCGGCATGCACGTCGACCTCGACCTCGTCCCGCTGCGGGACTCCACGCTCAGCCCTGAAGAAATCTTGATGAGCGAGTCGCAGGAACGGATGATGGCTGTGGTCGAGCCGCACAACGTCGATGCCTTCATGAAGATCTGCGAGAAGTGGGACGTGCTGGCTACCGTCG